>JABFSB010000525.1 GCA_013140875.1 Acidobacteriota bacterium | reverse complement strand
CCCAAGACCGGTTACGGCGCCCCGAAACCAATTCGAAGTGACCGTCCGTTGGACGACAGGCAGCCCGGTTCCTTCGCTTAAGAGCGCCAGCAAATAATTCTCGCCCCAATTTCCGAACAACGTGTCCCACGGGGAAAGAATCAGGTAAAAGCCGAGCAAAAGGCAGAGAACGATAAAAAAAATGACGGTCAGTTTCTCAACCATACCGTCGAATTATAGTCTTTTACTACCGCCTGAACAAACGGTTTGCCGGAATGTCAGTGATTGACGGCGATGCTTTTCATTCGCTCGCTTACATCGCGAAAGTTTACATTTTCGGCATAAACCTGCTCGAAATACTGTCCTGCGCGTTCCGCGTCGCCGTCTGCCTCATACGCCGCCGCTAGCTCGTACCAAAGCCCCTGCTTTTCTTCCTTCGAAAGATCGGCGGTTTCCAAAGTCCGCTCGTACCATTTCAGAGCCAGTTGAGGCATTTGCTGCTGCATAAAACAGTGTCCAAGCAAATTAGCACACGAGAAAAAGCGCCGCGTCCCGTCGTTGGCCTTCACCAGCGACACGGCTTCTTGAAATTCCTTGATCGCTTCTTCCACCAATCCCATTTCCTGATAGGCGATCGCGGTATTGAAGTGAGTTTCGTAATCCGAATCGTCCGGTTGGGCGGAATCCTCGAGGCCCAGTTCCCTTCGAAAATCATTCGGGTCGAAGGTTTTGAGATCGATCTGCTGCGGTTCGGGATTCGAAGTTACGTCGGCCGGTGTTTCCGCGGTCAACGCTTTGACCGAGTTAATCTCTTCGAGCAAGGAAACGATCTCAGGCCGCTCGCCGAATTCGCCGCGAAGTTCGTTTGCCGCTTTTTCGGCCAACTCGGTATATCCGTTGTCGATGTAGAATCGAATGCTATCGATCTCTTTTTGAAGCCGCGTGTCGTCGTTCGCTGCAACACCGATTGTTTCGTCCACGGACAATTCCGGTTCTGCCACCTCGGTTACGGCTCCGGCAAACGCAAACCCGTTGTCACCCTGCTCGTTCGACCCGGCGGCATAATCGAAGTTAACCAGCGGAGCCTCTCCCGGAGCGGAATATTCCATCGGGTGAGCGGCGTTGCCGTTCTTTAGGAAACGTTTATCGAACAAGTTCTCGCCGTCGCTGCTATCAAACCCATGTTCCGCGTTTATCTCGCGCAGGCGTTCGGCATAGCCCGCCTCCTGCGGAACCAGCATCGTCAGTTGAAGCAGCGCGTAGCGCTCGTCGTCGACAGAGTCGGCGTCTTTTGCAACTTGTGCAAGCCGTGTCAGTGATCGGCACAACGCGTCCTCATCTCGCTGCCACGAGCAATATCTGGCCTGTAGCCTTAACGCTTCCAGGTGATTCGGATCTTTCGCAAGTACTGTAACAACCAGGCCGTTGAATTCTTCCGCCTGACCGCCTACCAGCATATGTTCCGACGACATCGACAGGATCCTCGATGCGGAATTTACGTCGCCGCTATCGGTGTAAATGTGAGCAAGCTCGAGAAATTTCGGATAATTGGCCGGCTCCATCTCGACCAGCTTTATCACTACTTTCTCGGCCTCCGCTATTTCGTTCGCTTCGATTAAGCAATCTATCAGCAGAAAACGGATCTCGCGGCTATGTGGAAACTCCGTTAGTAATTCAGCAAGCTTTTCGGCAGACTCTTTTGCCCGTCCCAGCACCGACTGCGAGCTGACAAAACCCGCCAGGGCCTTTGGATCGGCCTTGCTTATGGACAACGCTTTTTGAAATGCGGCGATCGCTTCTTCGTGCTCACCCTTGGCCGCGAATCGCTTTCCGACCTCGTTATAGGCTTCGATTGCCTCGTCAACTTCGTTCTCGGCCAAATACGATTCCGCAAGAGTGAGGTAGGCAACCGTGTCCGAAGGGTCAAGGAGGGCGATCTCTTTCCAGATCGCGAGTGCTTCTATCTTTTGACCCGTTTTTTCGTAGTGATCGGCAACTTTCTGAAAATGTGTCCGGGACTCGTTCAGCGAACCTTTTTGCTTGTACAATTCGCCAAGTTTCCGCCAAACCTCAACAGATTGCGGATCGAGCCGTGAGATCTTGTTGTAGACGGCTATGGCCTTTTGAGCGAATCCCTGCTTGCCGTAATGATCGGCAACCGCCTTGTAACATCTGATCGCAGCCGTAGTTTCCGTATTTTTTGAATACAGATCTCCCAGCATATTGATCGTGCCGAAATCCCGGGCATCAAATTTAATAACCTGTTCGTATTCACTTATCGCGGAACGGATCTTACCCTGGGAAAGGTATTTCTCGGCATTCCGCATAGCCTTTGTCTTATCAAAAGTCATTGTTGGTTCGCTGCCTGATCGAATATGAAAGCCGGAAGATGACGAGCCGATAGTATTTGTTTGTGCTTTTTAGGGCGGAGAGTACAGGTAAAATGGCTAAAACCTGCAATTTACAAGCTATCACGCCGAACACAAAAGTGTCAATATGTTTTGATAATGACAAATATTGTACAACATTTTTCATTTGTCAATGATTTTGCTTTTTAGGCCGCAATTTCTTAGTCTTTAGATTCGGCTAAACTGTATAGCCATCAGCAATATGCAGGCATTGATCCTCGCCGGAGGCAAAGGCACGAGGCTCCGGCCCCTGACCGTATATACTCCAAAACCGATCGTTCCGGTCGTAAATCGTCCTTTTCTGCTTTACCAGATCGAGATACTTTCTCGTGCCGGAATCAGCGATATCGTCCTTTCGCTGAGCTATCAACCCGACAAGATCGAAGATCTGCTCGGTGACGGCTCCGAATTTGGCGTCAGACTGAGGTATGTGACCGAACCTACTCCGATGGGAACCGGCGGGGCCTATCGTTTTGCGGCAGACGAAATCCGCGAAACCACGATCGTTCTGAACGGCGATATCCTGACCGACCTGGATATTTCGGACCTGATCGCATTTCACAGAAATCAACAGGCTGAAGCCACCATTTCACTTGTCCGGGTCGAAGACCCGTCGACCTACGGCCTGGTCGAGATCGATCCGGAAAGCCGCGTCAAACGATTTCTGGAGAAACCCGCAAAAGAGGATGTGGCCGAATTGGGCATGAATACCATAAACGCAGGCGTTTATGTGCTTGAGCCCTCAATTCTGGACTTGATTCCGGTTGGAGAAAACCGATCATTTGAATACGACGTTTTTCCGAAGATTCTGGAAAACGGAAAGGCGTTTTGCGGCTACGTTATGGAGAAAAATTACTGGCGTGACCTTGGAAACCCAAAAAGCTATCTCGAAGCCCACCGCGATTTTTTCGCCGGCGGAATCTCCGGGTTTGTTATCGACCGGTCGGCGGTTTCCGACATAGCCACGGCCGCGTTGGTCGACAAAGGCTCAGTGATCGGCACGGGCTGTGTTATCAAGCCGGGCGCAAAAGTTACTTTGTCAGCGATCGGCCAAGGAGTTCACATCGATGAGAAAGCGGTGGTCGAGAATTCGGTGATATGGTCGCATACCCGCATCTCCGCCGGGGCCGAGATCCGAAACGCAATCGTCGGCCGAAGCTGTCACATCGGCCGAAACGCAACCGTGACCGAAGGTTCGGTGCTAGGTGATAAAACCTCGCTCTCCGATTACACCAAGGTATAACGCGTCACATTATGCCTGAGCTTCCCGAGGTCGAACACGTTTCAAAAGAGCTTCAGCGGCTCATAGCGGGACGACGGATCGAAACCGCGGAGCTTCGCCGGCAGCGGCTGGCTCCCGACATCGGGCCGACCGAGTTCGCCAAAAAGTTAGCCGGTTCCGCCGTTAACTTCGTTCATCGGCGCGGGAAACATATCTTGATCGATCTGGATAACGGCCGCACCCTCATCGTTCACCTTCGAATGAGCGGACGCTTTATGCTGCTTACGCCCGACGATGACGATCCCAAATTTACGCACGCAGCCTTTTATTTTAATGATCAGGGGCGTCTGGTGTTCCAGGACCAAAGACATTTCGGGCTGATGAAGATAGTCGATACCGAACGGCTTTTTGAGACTAAAGAGTTGGCCAAACTTGCCCCGGAACCTTTTTCC
>JABFSB010000480.1 GCA_013140875.1 Acidobacteriota bacterium | reverse complement strand
GCGCTGTTCTGCTCGACCTTGGCGGTATCGCCGAGGTTCGACGGCGGCTGTTCGGTTCCGCGGGATTGCGGTGACGGAGTCGGCTCTCCGTTCGAAGGCAATGGGGTCGAAGATTTGGTCGGCTTCGGGGTCGGCTCGTCGTTATCGTCCGCCGGTTTGTCCGGGTCATTATCGTCGACATCGGATGTTTGGCCGATATCGTCGCGGTTATTTGCGACCTCGTTTCCACCTCGGCCTAAAAACACGAAAGCAACGATCACGATTGCCAGGACAAAAACCGCCAGCAGCGGAGCGATTATGAAGAACGCGGTCGGAATGCCGCCGTCGGGCTGCGCCGATGCCGACGTTGGCGCGGGTTGAGGAGAGTTGGCCGGCAAGGTAGCGGCCGTTTCGACAGGCAGGTCCGAATTTGCGATGGCGGGCGAATCGGGAATAGCTTCCGCTTCGTCCGCCGTGATCTCGACCTTGATCTCAAGTCCGCCGCCGAGGTTAAGAATGTCTCCGTTCTTTAATTCGACTGGTGAATTGAGCTTGTTGCCATTGATCGTAGTGCCGTTACTCGATCCCGGGTCGGAGGCGAGGAATTTTCCTCCTTCGCGTTCCAGACGCAAATGTTCCCGCGAAAGTCGGCTGTCCGTGTACGTCAGATCGCACGTCGAGTGCCGACCCACGGTGAACACATCGCGGTCCGGTTGAATACACCTTTCTTCGCCGTTTTCGTCTGTGAATTTCAGGACGAGCATAACTTTCGACTCTTCACTTTTCGACTCATTTCGAATAGGTCGAGAGCGGCTGAAGCTTAAGTCCGAAATCCTGAGGATTCTCCCCTATGATCGCCGCGGCAAAGAATTTTGGCACGTACTTAAAGTTTTCCGACTGGAACTGTTTCGACAGCTTGTCGCCGTTCGCGATCAGCGTCCAAAAATCTCGCGGCAAGCCGGCATTCGATTCGAGAGCTTTAACAAGATTCGAGCTCAAACCTCCCTCGCCGCTATTGTAACTGCCGATCGCTAAAGGAACGCTTGCCGGTCCGGTGCCATACCGACCGGTTAGTGCTTTCATATAGGACGCGGCCGCCCGTGCCGCGGGTTCGGGTTCGCAGCGGACATCGCCCTTTGGCGGGCTCGCTCCTTTTACCACACCTTCGCTCGGCTCAAAATGGAGTTTGGCGGTCGCGAAGGTAAATTGGAACATGCCGAGCGGCCCGGTCGGGCTTTGCAGACAGACGCAGTGTTCGGATTCGATCATCGCCAGATAAAGGCCGATCCGCGGGTCGGTGCCCTTCTCATTGAACGCCTTTACGATAAACGGCGCGTTCTTGCTCGCTCTTTCATAAGTGGCCTGCAAATTATCGCCGAAGCGGCATCCGCCGAGCGGTTTTACGCCGATCCGTTTGGCATAGGCATCGGCGAAAGATTTGATCTTGTCCAGGGCACCCGGCGGGATCGCGTCACTCGTATTGTTGCCGATGATCTGAGCGATCTTCATCGCCCGTTCGCTCAAGTACTGACGCTTTTCGGCATCGGACAAATCCAGATACTTGCGGCCCTTTAGTATGTCGGTCGCCGGGGGTGCGTCGTTTCCCTGCGGCGAATCGGTGATCGGACCGGTATTTCCCGGTGTTGAGGATAAAAGTCCCGGTGTTCCGCTCTTCGGCGTGGGAGTCGTCTTTGGTTCTTTTACCGGCTTATCATCGTCAACGTCGTAGTCATCATTAGTATTTTGCACCACCTCGGTCTTGCCGCTGCTGATGACCGTGTAGCCGATAAAGACAGCGGAAAGACTAACGATAAGGAATGCCCCGGCGATCAGGGCTACGGGAAGCACGCTAAGGCCGGAAGTCGGCGTGGATTGCGTTATGTTCTCTGCGTGCACCGGCGGAGAAACGAACGGCGGCGGCGGCTCAAATTTGTCAGCCGTTCTCACGTTCAGGTTGGTCTGATGACCGATCCTGATCGTGTCGCCATTTCTGATCGGCGTTCCCGCACCGGCAACGCGTTGGCCGTTCACGAACGTTCCGTTCGACGAATTCTCGTCGACTATCCAAACGCGCTCGCCGTCGCGATAGACGGTCGCGTGCAGGCGCGACAGCCCGTCGTCGGCAAACCGGTAATCCGCTTCGCTTCCGCGGCCGAACGTGGTCTTTTCACCGTCGATACGAATCTCGCGTGAACCGTCGGGCGTCGGATATGTGAGGGTTACTTCAAGCATCGGCTACATTGCCTGCCGGTAAAGTTCGGAAAGCGGGCGGTCGCGTTTCAGGCCGAACTTCTGCGGGTTTTCCGCGACGATCCCGGCGGCGAAAAATCTAACGATCTGTTCACGCTCGGGTGCGGTCTTGATTGAATTCCATACATCGACACGGTTTGCCGGAAGTGTCGCCTTCCACGCGGTCGCATCCGTCGTGGATTTACCAAAAGCGGCCGCACTGTATATCACGTCGCCGTCGAATACGCCAAAGACCATCGCCTTCATATACAACGCCGTGGCCTTGGCGGCACAGTTCTGTGTCGGCTCAGAGATTGCCTGTCCGCCGCACAGGCCGTCATACGCATTTTCCTTGATAAACGCAGGGTTCATTCGCCAAAGGCCCTCGTCGGCACCCTGCTTTTGCGGGTCGAATTTACTGCGGCTCATCGCCAGCATATAACCCAGCGGCGCGTCCAGATTCTGCTCGCGAACGAAAGCGACGTTGATCGCGTCCCGGTATCGTGAAGCCTTTTCGTAATATCCATCTTGCGCGAACTCGCCGGTTTTCTTTTGAACTTCCTGAAGAAACTGTTTGTTCGATACGTTGTATTTCTGATTGCCGGAAAACTGTTTTACCAGGCGGTTGGTCATCTCCTGGACTTCGATGATCGACACTTCCTTGCCCTTCGGGCCTGTCGGCTGTTGAGGCTGATCGGTCTGCTGCGTTATCACCGGCTTATCTTCCGGCTTGTCGACCTTTCGGGTTTCGAGAGCCAGCAATACCTGGCCGGGCTGCGGTATCTTTTGTCCGTCTTCATCGACGAGAATGATCCCCAGGTTGTGATCGAAACCGTCCGCCATATCCGGATGGTCCTTCGGATCGAGCGTCGCGGTATACGGCGAGTCTTCCGCACTGGCGAACTCGACGCCGTCAAGCGTGAACAACGCCTTTGCGATGCAGCCCGAGCCTTCGGTCTCGACCTCGATCTCGGTCGGTTTGAAGATCGTTTCACCCGGCTCCGGCTTTACGATAACGGCCTTGGCATCGCATGAAGATGTCGTGCTTCGATAATAGATCGCACCCGCAACACCAACCACCACAACCGCGACCAGCACCGCGCCGCCGGCGACCATTAACATCGTTCGCGAACCGGCCGCGGGCGAAGGAGCCGATATTCCCGGCACATTTCTCAAGGCATCGCCGACCGGCGGCATATCGACCGAACTCGTCGATGAAGGTTCGGCCTCTTCGTCGCTTTCCGCCGGTTTTTCATCGCCGGCCGCTTCGAAAACCATTTCGCTCGAACCACCGAGAAGGATAACGTCGCCAGGTTTGAGATAAATCTCTCCGGCCATCTTTTCCCCGTTGACCGTAGTGCCGTTGCTGCTGCCGAGATCGATCAAACAGAACTCGCCGTAACGGGATTCGATCTCGGCGTGATAGCGGGAAACGTTCGAATCGTTCGGAAATGAAACGTCGTTGTCGGTCGTCCGGCCGATCGTCGTCACGCCGTCTTTTGGCGTAAACTCGCCGCCGCTGAATTTTAGCCTCGCGTCAGGCATAGTTATAAGAAAAACAGGCAAACACGGTCATCGTTCATCATAACGCCGAACCGCCGCCGCCCGCTATCGCAGACAAAAAAAGACGGTATGCCGCCAAGAATGGACGGCGATTCAAAAGTTATTTTGCCGCGAGTAAAACCGTTTGGGAAGCGTTGGCGTGTTCGTTAAAACTGGCTCTCGACAGCCTTATCGAGAAACAGGAAATAGACGGCAGCTAAAAACAGCGCGATAAAGATCAAGATGCCAATAAGTCCTAAAACGATCATCACGGCGCGAGAGCCGCTCTTTTTTGCGGACGGCGGTTTGGCGGCCTCGTTTTGCGAT
>JABFSB010000579.1 GCA_013140875.1 Acidobacteriota bacterium | reverse complement strand
GACCTATTTTGACGAAACGACGCTGAAGATAACGATCGAAAGTTCCGGCGACGCCGACGCCGGCGGCGAGATCGAGGTCAAATACAGCGGACGAAGCTTGCGGTCGCTGTCGGCGACCAAGCTGACCCTGGACGGGCAGGATGTGGCGCTGAGGTTCTGATCGAGAGGTGCGGAAGCCCTTGCCGACGCGCGGGCTTCCGCATTAATTCTTAGGGCTGATTCATCGGCGGCGGTTCGAATCTGTTGTCAAAGCCGAATGCCTCCGGGAACGACGCGGCCGTCGGTTTTGTTTGTGTTCTCACCCAATTGTCGAGTGCCGACACCGCCGTCAGCAATTGTGGTCCCGTGAAGGCACAGTGACCGTTGCCGTTGGTATAAACCTGATAGAGCGCTTTTTCACGGCCGGCCGCTTCGACGGTCTGGCGGTATTCATACTCCTGTGAAACCGTGACGAGCGGGTCGATTATCGTGTGCATCGTCAGCATCGGGTGTTTGATGCGGCCGGAGTAGTTGGCATAACGAGCGACGTAGTTGCGCGAGAACATCGGAGCCTCGACCACGCGGTTGGCGTTCATGTTGATGAGCCACGCGTCGATCACCGGCGATATGACGCCAATGGCGTTCAGATAAGCCCGTTCCTGCGGCGTGAGGCTGTATTTCCGGTCGATGTTCTGCACGATCGGCCCGTTGGCCCGACGTTCGAGTTCGGCCCGGGCTTCCATCGAAAAAAACATATCCGTAAGAACCCAGTTCGGATAAAAATTCGGCGGTGCCGGTGGTTGTATCCCGCGGCCCGGCGTTCCCGTAACAAGCCGGAGGAACTCGAATCTAGGGAAATTTGTCGCCGAACTCAATTCCGGCAACAGCTTGGCCAGCACCTCGGTGTCGAAATCGAGATCGTCGCGGACATCGCCGTACGTCCCCCAAGCGGAAGGCATCCCGAAAACGGTCGCGTAAGCCAGGGCCAGATCGCCTGCCGAATCCCACGACTGCGTCGCACCCGCGCCGACCGCGCAGCCGCACATGGCTCCATCGTAGATGCCGCCGAAGCGCTCCATGCTGTCGAACGCGATCACCGTACCCATCGAGAACGCCCACAAGAGCGTACGGTCCGGCCGGCCGATATTGTCGCGGAAATAAACAGCCAAATCTTTGGTGTCCTGCACGCCGCCTGCGACCTCCCAGCCGTTATCACGGTAAGCCGAGCCGGAAAGAGCGTAGCCCTGAGCGAGCAAAACGTCGGCAAGAGCCGAGTTAGGGGCGATATCCGGCGTTCGGTTATCGACCTCTCCCGGATGATCGGCTTTGTCACGATAGCCGTGGGCGTAAACCAGAAGCGTCCCGTTCCAGTTGACGGGCACGCGGATGCGGTACGGCGCACCGTTTATTTCGCCCGTTTGGTCGATCGGCCCCTGAGCCGAAACGGCCGAAACAAAAAGGAAGATCAATAGCAGCAAAACAGACAATTGCGTCTTTGAAGTCATGAGCGGTTTCCTCCGATAAGATCGAGCCTAAGAACGATTCAAGCGGCCCGTTCGTCAAAAAAGAATTCAAGTAGATTTTTGTTGGATCGTGGGCAAGTTTTACACCCAACGGAGATCGAAGTCAACGAGACCCGCTATTGAATGCCGATAGTGCCTGCTCCGAACAGAGCTTACGCACGGAAAGTCGCTAAACAACGATCTTTATGAATCCTTCGTCAACGAAAACGTCATACCTTTCGATCGAACAGCTTTTCTTTGTAAAACATTCGCCGGTTCGTACGTCGAAGCGGTACGCGTGAAGGTCGCATTCGACGATGTGGCCGTAGAGGCGCGAGTCGACCAGCGGATAGCCCTTGTGCGGGCAGAAATGTTCAATCGCGTGAAAAGCGCCGTTGATGTTATAAAGAGCGACCTCGGTGCCGTCCTTCAATTTAACGGTCGCGCCGCGGCCCGGCGGGACCGACTCGGCCTTGCCGACGGTGATCGTTTTTCCTTCACGTTTCGGCTTTCGCTTGTTTTCCCGATGCTTGCCCATAATCCGTTTGCAGAAGCCCGCGCGTGAGCAAGGGCTTAATGCTCAAGTCGGATGTTACGCCCTTGCTGACGCGCGGGCTTCTGCATAGTGTCGCGAATTCAAATCGCAAATCGCAAATCCACAACCCTCTTGCTTTCTCGCCACGACTCAAACAAAATAAGGTTAAGGAGTTTAGGATGACAGAAACAGCCGCAAAGTCCCGCGTTCGCTGTCGGGACATAATGACCAGCAATGTTAAGACCGCTACGCGGGAGCATTCCTTAAAGGACGTTGCCGCGTTGATGCGCGACGGCGATATGGGCTCGGTCCCCGTGGTTGAAGGAGGAAAGCTGGTCGGCATCGTCACCGACCGCGACATCGTTGTACGCTCGATAGCCGACGGTAAAGATGCCGCAACCAGCGCATCCGAGGCTATGACGACCGACATCTTCTCCGTCAAACCCGACGATTTTGTTTTCGAAGCCATCCGTCTGATGGGCGACAAACAGGTCCGTCGCATTCCGGTGGTAGATAGCGATGGAAACCTTGCCGGAATCATTTCGATGGCCGACATAGCGCTCGAAATGGAGGATGAGAGGGAAATTGCAGAAACTCTCGAGGAAATTTCAAGCGGTTCCGGATTCTGGAACAAGAAGTAAAAGATTAGCTAATAGCTATTAGCTCTCGGCTATTAGCTATTTTTTGACCCCGAAGATGGCCAAATCGACCAATCGATATTTTCAGTTTCTCGGCTCATCAAAGAATGCCCGGTCGGGGCAGATTTGGTATCCGGCGGCGGATGTGTACAAGACGCCGGAGGGATGGGTCGTGAAGGTCGAGTTGGCCGGGGTTTCGGTCGAGGACGTGCAGATCGAAGTTCAGGGAAACGTTCTTTATATTGCAGGCTGTCGTAAAGACAAGTCATACGCATTCGGAGCTTCTTATCATCAGATGGAAATTACTTACAGCCGCTTTGAAAAAACGCTGAAATTTCCCGCGTCGATCGAAGGCGTTTCGCTCGATCATATGTTCGAGAACGGGCTGTTGATTATCCGGCTTAAAAAAGGCGAAGGCTAGAAGTTTTATGAGGCTACTTATTTTGATGGTTTTTTCCGTTTCGGTAGTATTACCGCAGAATAATCCCGAGAAATCGCCGATATGTTCCGAGCGGGATGTAAAAAACATTTCATCGCGTGGTATTCGGTTGGGGATGGAGCAGGAAGAAGTGCTGCGTCCGTTTTTGGAAAATTCAAAGTTAGTCCTTGCGGACGCCGATTACCGGCAAACTGAGGACCATACGGTTTATACCAATCGCGAAATAGACTTTGCGGGTTATGCCGCTCGCCTCAATGACCGAGCCAACAGCGGTTTTGGTTACGCATTCACCAGAGTGGTACCGAAGGACATGGTTAAATTCGACGGAATTACCCGATATGATTTAGCTTTTCTAGACGGAAAGCTGGCATTTTTTAGAGCGTATTATTCAAAACCGCGATGGGAGAGTTTTCAGCAATTTGTGATGAAAGTGTCGGAGCTAACAAATTTGCCGTACCGGGAGGATCTTCTTCGCAATAGCCAGAACTATTTTGTTAAATGTGGTGATTATTCCCTTGAATTATTGGATCAGCAAAATGATGAGCCGAGATTTTCCATGGCCGTTTCGCTAAACATTGACGAAATAACGCGCGGACGTCGCAAAAGAGCGGAGGACGAACAGCGAGAAAAAGACATCAAAGCATTTAAACCGTAAAAGCATATGGCGGAAGAAAATAAACAGGAACAACCACAGCCGGAAACGGAAGCGAAGCCGGAAACGTTCGAGATAGCGGTGCTGCCGCTGCAGAACACGACGCTTTTTCCTGAGACGGTCGTGCCGCTTGCCGTCGGCCGTGACCGCTCGATGAAAGCGGTCGAGGCGGCGTTGTCCACTGAAGAAAAACTCATCGCCTGTATCACGACCAAGACCGAGAACGTCACCGGCGACGATGCCAAATACGGAGACCTTTACCAGGTCGGCACGATGGTCAACATCAAGCGGATGATGCGGAACGAAGGCATCATGCAGCTCATCGTTCAGGGC
>JABFSB010000224.1 GCA_013140875.1 Acidobacteriota bacterium | reverse complement strand
CCCATCTTCGGTTCCTGTAGCCCTAAGCAGCCCCCAAAATGAAAGACCCAAATCCCCACGAACGGCCGAGCCGTTTGAGCGAATCTCGCCGTCGCCACAAAAAGATCAAACGTCAGTCCGCGAACAGCGACGGTTTAGCACCGAGCGGAAACTGACCGCCATATCGCGCCGCCAAATTCAACAGGCCGGCTTCGGACCAGAAATTTCCGACCAATTGAAATCCGATCGGCAGGCCCTCTTGCGAGAGGCCGCACGGGACGCTTATGCCCGGAATGCCCGCGAGGTTTGCTGAAACGGTGTAAACGTCGTTCAGGTACATGGCAAGTGGGTCGTCCGATTTTTCGCCGATCCTGAAAGCGACCGACGGCGATGTCGGGGTTAGTATCGCATCGCAGGACTCGAACGCCTTCTGGTAGTCCTTTTTAACGAGCGCCCGGACCTTTTGTGCCTTGGCGTAGTAAGCATCGTAGTAGCCGCTGGACAGGACATAGGTTCCAAGCATTATCCGGCGCTTCACTTCGGCGCCGAATCCTTCTTCACGCGTTTTGAAATACATCTTGCGAAGCGCATCGGTATCCTCGGCGCGAAATCCGTAACGCACGCCGTCATAGCGGGCCAGATTGGAGGAGGCCTCGGCCGTCGCGATGATGTAGTAGACGGCGATTCCGTATTTCGCGTAAGGAAGTTCGACATCGACGATCTCGGCTCCCATTTCACGATAATTTTCGATCGCGGTTTCTACTTTCAGGCGGACCTCGTCGTCCAGGCCTTCGCCGAAAAGCGCACGCGGAACTCCTATTTTGCGGCCGGCGATGTCGGAACCCAGATTTGCCGTGTAGTCCGGCACCGGCACATCCGCCGAGGTCGAATCACGCGTATCGCGGCCCGCGATCACGGAAAGGACTTTGGCTATGTCACTCGCTTCCCTTCCGAAGATCGCAATGTTATCGAGCGAGGAGGCAAACGCGACCAAGCCGTATCGTGAAATGCGTCCGTAGGTTGGTTTGAGCCCATAGATACCGCAGAGTGAGGCCGGTTGACGGACCGAGCCGCCGGTTTCGGAACCGAGTGCCGCCCGGACCACGCCGGATGCGACGGCAACCGCCGAACCGCCCGAGCTTCCGCCCGGAACACGCGACGTGTCCCAAGGATTTTTGGCCGGGCCGAACGCCGAGCTTTCATTCGACGAGCCCATCGCAAACTCGTCCATATTCGTCTTGCCGATCATGATCGCGCCCGCTGCGTTCAACCGTTCGACGGCAGTTGCATCGTAGTGCGCCCGGTAATTTTGCAGTATCCGCGAACCGCACGAGGTGCGTAATCCTTTTGTACAGATGTTGTCTTTTATCGCGATCGCGTAACCTTTCAGCGTAAGTTCATCGTCGAGCGAATCAAGCTGCTTTGCTCGTTCCACCGCGTGGTCGCGTTCGATGGAAAGGAAGGAGTTCAACTCGCCATTGAGACGTTCAGCGTTGTCGAGGGTTGTTTCGATTGATTTTCCGATCATCTTGAATAGTAATGACAAGGCCGTTAACTTCCCATCTGCGAGAACCCAGTCGCTGTCGCTCCCGGTTCTGACAGGAGTCATCGCTCGATCTTATCGATCAGCCAGGCGTCGTCAACCTTTGCTGCCTGCACCTTAATCGTCTTTTGTTCCGTGCGAGTATCGTCTTTCCAGAACAAAAGAACGTCGTACTCGGCGCGTTCCGTCGAGATGACACGGCATTCGCCAGCGCGGAACGCTTTAGGAATATCCGTGGTGCCGGTCGTAAAAGGGTCGGTACCCTCGACCGCGCTCCCGGCACGTTTGAAAAGCTCCGGCGTAAGAAATCGCTTTCGGGCATCGAGTCCGTTCGGAGAAGCCTTCATCTCGTTTCCGAAGTGGTAAGAATAAAACTCCCGAACGACCGTTCGAGATGCCGAGCACTCCGACGGATCGAGGTTCGGTATGCTGCACGATGCAAAGATGAACGTCAGCAACAGCGATGCGGAAATACAGAAACGCATCACAAAACCTTCGGTACCTGAAAATGTCCGGCAACGCCGGCCGGGGCCTCGCTCAATGCCTCTTTCTGTGAGAACGACGCAATAACAATGTCATCACGGTCCACAAATGTCGCCGCTCCTTCGTCGGTCAGGCCGCCGAGCATCGGCTCGATCTCGGAGATGTCGAGTTCGTTCAACTGTTCGACATATTGCACAATATCGGCCATTTGCGGCGTGTATAAAGCAACCTCTTCGTCGGTGATCTCGAGGTGCGCGAGCTTTGCTACGTTTCTTACGTCCATAAATCTAACTAGCGATCTAATTCACGACGGGCAAGACTATTGGCGGCGGCCGACAAAAAACGCTCCCGAAGCTCCGGATCGACTATCGAGTCCGCCGCGTTGCTGAGTCCGTCCGTGATCTGCTTATCGGCAGTTGCCGCGATCACCTCGCTTACGGTTTTTTTCGCGCGGGCGTCGCGGTGTTTGCGGACGGCGGAAGAATCGACCCGAAAATCGACAAATCTAACGATAGCCGAGCCGACCGACGCATTCAATTTTTCAACGATCGCCGGGCCGAGATCGGCCACGTTTCGCCGCCATGTTTCCGTCGAAACGGCCACGATCAGGCGATCGTTTTCAAGTCGCACGGGAACCACCTGGCCGGCAAAGGCTTCGCCGACGGAACGTTTGAACGAGGCGAACACGAGCGGCTCGATCGCCTGTCCGTTTTCGCCGATCCGCCTCAGAACGGTTGGTAATGATGCAAGCAGGCCCTTCATTTGTCATTCTGCGTTCATCATCTATTATCTTAAACGAGAACAAAGATAAATACTAAATCAGGAGTTTTAATGGTCGATCTTCCGAGAATGGTCCTCGCATCCGGCAGCCCGCGACGTGCCGAGATAATGAATTCCGTCGGATGGGAATTCACGCAAGATGTGCCGGATATCGACGAATCCGAGTTGCTCGGCGAAGAGCCTGATATCTATGTTCAGCGCCTCGCCCGGGCAAAAGCCGAAGCGGTGGCGGCCAGGCATTCCGATTCCACCATCCTGGCCGCCGATACCACGGTCGTGATCGACGCTCGAATCCTTGGAAAGCCTGTGGACCTTGAGGATGCGAAACGCATGCTGCGGCTTTTGTCCGGTCGCTGGCACGAGGTCCTTACCGGAGTTGCCGTCTTAAAGGATGGACATGCCGCGGTCGGCCTTCAGCGAACGAAGGTCAAATTTGCCGAAATGTCGGATAAAGAAGTTACGTTTCTGGCCGAGCGGGGCGATCCACTCGACAAAGCCGGAGCCTACGCCGTCCAGGCCCAGGCGGCACTGTTTATCGAAGGGATCGAAGGCGATTACTGGAACGTAGTCGGCTTGCCGATCAGCCTTGTTTACCGTTTGATCATGACCGAATCCGGCGTGGCTAACGTCTGACGTTCTCGATATTATATTTCGGAAGTCGTCCAGTTTTCCTTTCCTTTTCTTCCTCTTTTTCTGTGGTCAAATCAATCAACCGCCAAATTTTGATCACGGAATAGGAGGAAAAGAAAAGGACGAGCGCAAGAAGAGGGCCGCTCTGATTTGAACGGCCCTCAATTTGTAACGAGTCTCTTACAACAGACTATCTATCTTTTTCGACACCGGAAGCGTGATATCGAATTTCGGGTCGATACCGCCAAATGCTTCGCCGGCCTGATTGCCTGATTTGTCCAATATCAGGAACGAAGGGACCTGATCGACCTTGAACTTCTTCAGAACCGATGCACCGTCGGAGTCACGCAGGATCGTCATGCCCAGCTTATTCGCGGCGGCGAACTTGCGAACGGCTTCATCGGAAGCGTAATTCTTCGATTTAGCGTTCGATGAATCGGTTACGACGTAGTAAAAAACTACGTTCTTGCCCGCATACTTCTTTGCCAAAGCGTTGGTGTATTCGGCTTGCTTGCTCGAAAGCGGCAGCCAGCTAGCTCCAATCGCCACGACAACAACCTTGCCGTCCTGAGCTTCGATGTCGACCGATCCGCCGTCCAATTTTGGCAAAGACGTCTGGGCCGAAGCGGAAAACGCAGCAATCGCCACAAGGCCTGAGACCAACGCGAACATCTTTAGGGTTTTCATAATGTTTTGAGGAGCTACAAGTAACTCCTCTGACGGGATAAGATGCAAGTTTGGTGCCGAACTACTGCTTTCGATTAAGGACGACGTTATCTATCAGCCGCACCTTGCCAAAACGCACGGCAACCGCGACCAAAACCTCGCTATCTTCAATTTTTTCAACAGGTTCCAGATCATCATTGCTGACGACAGCGACATAATCTATCCGGGCGAGCGGTTCGGAAGCGATCTTTTCCTCGACAATTTGAGCGATGGTCGACGCATTTCGTTCGCCATTCTTGAATGCCAGTTTTGCGTCACGAAGGGCGTGATAAATTATCGAGGCTTTGGCCCGTTCCTCTTCACTCAGGTAAGCGTTGCGCGAGGACATCGCCAGACCCAATTCTTCGCGGACGGTCGGCACGACGACGATCTCGGTTTCAAAGCCGAGATCGCGGGTCAGACGCTTTATGACACCGACCTGCTGGGCGTCCTTGCTGCCGAAGAAGGCGAGATCGGGACGGACGGTGTTGAAAAGAATGGTTACGACGGTTGCCACTCCTCGAAAATGGCCGGGACGCGAAGCACCTTCCAAAGTTTCCGTAAGACCGTCGACATAAACATATGTTGAGAAGCCGGGAACATAAATCTCCGAAGTTTCAGGTGCAAAAACGTAGTCTACCTCATATTCGGCGAGCATTGCCGCGTCGGCGGTCAGATCTCGCGGATAGCGGTCGAAATCCTCGTTCGGCGCGAACTGCGTCGGGTTAACGAAGATCGAGACGATAACGATATCCGACATCTGCCGGGCTTCTTTCACGAGCGTAATGTGGCCTTCATGCAAAGCACCCATCGTCGGTACAAACCCAACCGTCTTGCTCTCACGCCGCAGCTTGCGTGCGATCGATGCCATTCGCTGTTTGCGGTTGATTATTTCCATCGTTAGTCGGCAAGTTCCGCAAGGGCGAGCGGAAACTCAACTTTCAGCACCTTTTCAACCTCCTCAACAAGCAGTCTTGCATCGGTATCGGCGGCCGACCAGACGATGGGCAGACTCAATCTAAAATACGAATGGACGATTATGTTTCGAAAACCCCGAAGCGATTTCCACTCGATGTTTTGGTACCGTGATTGTATGTCTTCAGAGATGCCAGATGCTGCCTCACCGATAATCATTAGTTGGAATAAAATCGCGGACTGAAGGAGTTTGTCATTTACAAATTCTTCTTCGCTGATGTTCGCAGCCCAAAGCCGAATCGTTTTGGCAGCGTCCAACATATCTACAAGATATTCGGCGTCATGCCTCATAAATGATCTGAGCTTCGGACAATATCTTTTCGCGAATTAGCGGCCTTAACCCGTCCTTGGTTACGAGGTCCACACGGTTTTTAATCAACTCCTCCAGTTCGATTTGCATACCTGAGAACTCGATAAGACCGATGCGCGACTCGGGCAAAAAATCGACCATGAAATCAAAGTCGCTCTGTGGATTGTTGTCACCGCGGGCACGCGAGCCAAATAAGCTCAGCTCGCGCACCTTATGCTTTCGACAAAGTTCGTAGATTCTGCTCCTTGTTTCATCGGAAAATAAGGGCATCATGTGTTCACGTTCTTTCTTGCTTCTTTCGGAAAACCGAACTAACGCTCACTCGCCTGCTTTGTAAAATCGAAGTCTCGTCTTTGCAAACGATCGTGTTGTATCTCGCGTTTTGTGATCAATATCGGAAGAACGATCGAAAGCAGGAAAAACCCGATAATAATACAGGTGCATACTAATTCTGAAATCGTTGCACCCTCGTCATAGATGAAGTAGAACGGATGTTTCCGGCCTCTATCCCCAATCGCGTAAATACAAATATATCCTGCTGCTATCGCTAGGGCAATCGGTCCGAGGATGGCCGCGAGGATTTTACCAACAAACTTCAACAAAGCGGTTTATCCTATTTCGTCTCACTACTTCGAAATGCTTTCGCTTCTTTCGGAAAACCGTACGACTCGGCGTCGCTTGGATAGTTGCCGGTTCGAACGTCGTCCATCCACTGGGTGATCGCATCGGTTATTACTTGGCTTACGTTTGCGTACTGCCGAACAAAACGCGGTTGGCGACCGAATGTGAAGCCGATTAGGTCGTGTAGGACGAGCACCTGGATATCGCACGCGGCACCGGCGCCGATGCCGACGGTCGAAATAACCAATTCCTTTGAGATCGTTTCGGCCACCTCTCTCGGGATTAGTTCGAGCACAATGGCGAAGGCTCCGGCTTCTTCCAACAATTTGGCGTCTTCGATCAACTTGTTGGCGTCGACCGTGGTCTTGCCCTGGACGCGATAACCGCCGAGTTTGTGAACGGACTGCGGCGTCAGGCCGATGTGGGCCATGACCGGGATCTCTTCGTCAACCAGGCGTTTGACCAGATCGACACGATTGCGGCCGCCTTCGAGCTTTACGGCCTCTGCCCCGCCGTTTTTTAGCAGTCGCATGGCGTTGCGGACCGCTTTGTTGTCGCCTGTGTGAAACGTGCCGTAAGGCATATCGGAAACGATCAGAGCACGGCTTGATCCGCGTTTTACCGCTTTGGTCGCGGACAGTATCTCTTCAAGCGTTACCGGTATTGTGTTTCCATAGCCGTGAATAACATTTCCCATGCTGTCGCCGACCAGAATTATATCTACGCCGGCCTCATCGACAATGCGGGCGGTCGGATAATCATAGGCGGTCAGACACATCAACTTTTCACCTTTTTCCTTAGCCGCACGGAGTGCCGGAACGTAGACTTTTTCGGGTTGATCGGGTTTTAAGTAGGCCATAAAAAATTGTGATAAGTCTAGACCTTTGCGGGTTTTAAGTCTAGCCACTCACCGAGGTAATGCTTTCGCGGATACGCGGATACCAGCGTGCGACGTGCGAATTATCCGGGCATTCGGCCAGCAGCGAACCCATATCCTTGTGCAGCAGAGGGTGGTTGAAAGTCGCACATACTTCATTCATCGGCACCAGGACAAAACGGCGTAGGTGCGCCCGCGGATGCGGAACCGTGAGAAATGGCGTATCGAGGTATTCCTGCTCGTAAAAAAGTAGGTCGAGGTCTATGGTTCGCGGCTTTTTTAGCGATTTGTCGGTACGGCCGAGCAGGTATTCGATCCTGAGCATTCGGGCCAGCATTTGCGTAGGCGTGATGCCGATGGCCTTGATCTCGGCGACCATATTTAGAAACGGCGGAGTGTCTTCATCCAGCCCGACAGGCTCGGTTTCGTAGATAGCTGACAGCTTTGCGACGTGAAAACTCGCCTCCATCAGCCCGCGGACGCCGAGCAAGAGATTTCCCGCGCGGTCACCGAGATTTGAGCCGATGCCGACGTATGCTGTGACAGTTCCAGTTTCCACGAATATATTAATGTTGATAAAGGAAAGCCCTGGTTTTGTCAAAGCATGTAGAACCGAGGAGTGAATGGTTCCGAAATACGTCGGCTAATAATATGAGGTTCGCGGTAAAGGTTGTTCCCGTGGAACGATTCTGACACAATAGAGATGTTCGAATTCCAGCGGTGTTTCCAAGTGGAAACGCACGGGCGGATGCGAGGTGTGATCCGTCTTGACAAAATACACACGCCGACATCTATGCCGCGCAGAAAGTTTCGCCATACGCATCGCTACGAATCGCCGGGCGACCGTTCCCATCAGGAATACATAATCAATCAGCCCGCCCAGATGACCACACGGTCTGAATTGCTGCGCCTAATTAAGGGCGGCGAGGACACTTATCTCGAACTCAAGGTTAAGCTTTCAAACGTCGAAAAGATCACCCAGGGAATTGTCGCCCTTGCCAATACCAGCGGAGGAACGATCATTTTTGGCGTGACCGACCAGCTTAGGATCGAAGGCGTGCCCGATCCGGAAGCTGTTCGCGATGAGCTTGTCCGCATATGCCGCGAGGAAATAGTTCCGACTCTGGTGCCGAACATCGATATGGTCGCCTTCGACAGCGGCAAGCGTGTTGTCGCGATCGATGTCGAGGCGAGAAACAGGCCCTATCGAACGCGCGACGGGCGTTTTTATATGCGGTTCGGGGCGGAGAAGAGAGAAGTTGCGAGGGAGCAGCTTTCGATGTGGCTGGATGAGGTGCGGCCCCTCGGCTATGAAAATGTGCCGCTTTTCAACTGTACGGAGGCCGATTTTGACGACGGTTTGCTCTGGACCTTTGCATCGGGTTTCGCGGAAGTGAATCAGAACCTGAACATGTATCAAACCGCCGAGTTTTTGAAAAAAGATCTGTTGCTCGCGGTTGGCGGGTCGGATGAATTTTTCCCGACCGTCGCGGGCCTCGTGCTTTTCGGCAAAAAGGAACGCATCGAGCAGCTTTTTGCACGCTCCGGCGTGATCGTATCAAGGTTTTCGGGCGAAAACGGCAACGCACAGTTGATCGAATCGGTGCAGCTTCATGGCAATTTGTTGGCGTTGTACGAGTCGGCCCAGCAATTCGTTCTTCGATACGTCGATCTTCTAAAGGGAAAGCCGAAAAAACGTGCGGTTGAAGACACACTGCACGTAAAGCCGCGAAGCATTTACGGCCTTTACGCCGTCCGCGAGGCGATCGCGAACGCCATTGTTCACCGCGATCTCGCGATGCGCGATATTCCGACCCGAATAAATATTTACGACAACGCCATCGAGTTTGTAAACGCCCGCCGCACAAACGGATTCGTGCCGCCCGCATCCAGGGCGATCCGCTATGGAATAACGCAACGCCTTAACCCGCAAATCGCCGCCGTTTTCGGCCGCCGCGAATACGGCGCCAGCGTCCCGCGCGGCGGTTTGCCGATGGTTTTGAAACAAGCCCTGGAATTTTCCGGCAGACGATCTGAGGTCTTTACGGCAAATGATGAGTTTCGATTAAAAATGTATGGGGCGTGAGAGAGCCTTATACTTCATCAGCCGAGGAATCGTGAAGTAAAATGCCGGGCCTTGATAAAAAGTCTCAAATTAACTCTTTCCTGCATTGGAGAAGTCCGGCATATTTTTTAATCGGCCTTTCATTGTTCGGTATCTACGTCCTTGGCATTTGGCAGAATCCGCCCGGATACTATGTAGACGAATCCGCTCTTTCATACAACGCATATCTTGTTTCGCAGACGGGAGCAGGCGAATTCGGGCCTAAATTTCCTCTATTTTTTCAGATATATTCGGGCGGATTCACGCAATATTCGAATCCGACGCAGATCTATCTTCTCGCAATTCTCTTCAAGGTATTCGGTCCGGGTATATTGACGGCGAGGCTCTTTGCGGCGGCGTGCGTTTTTGCGGCTAGTTGTCTGCTGGGGTTTTTAGCCCGCCGCATCTCGGGGAAAATTTTGATCGGGGCACTTGTGGGCGCGACGGCGCTGTTTACGCCATGGCTGTTCGAGGTCGGGCGGCTGGTACTGGAAACGTTTTTTTATCCGATGGCGGTTGTTCTGCTGCTGTGGTCGATCTTCCGTGTTTCGGCGAAAGATAAATGGAACTATCCGGATGTCGGTTTGATAACCTTTTCGCTCACGCTGCTTACTTACAGTTACACGATCGGCCGCGTCCTCGGTCCGCTGCTTGCGGGTGGGTTGATAATTTTCGCCGTCAATCGGCAGCGAATATTTTCGATTCTGAAAGTTTGGGCGCTCTTCGGGTCGACGCTTATTCCACTGATCGTTTACGCCAGCCGGAATCCGGAACTAACCAAGCGCTTCTACCTGCTTTCATACATAACGCCGGAAAGTACTTTCAGCGAGATCTTTGTTAATTTTGCCGTCCGGTTTTTGGAAGATGTAAATCCGGTAACCATGCTCCTTACGGGCGACATAAATACCAGGCATCATATTGACGGGGCGTTCGGTAGTTTTTATCTATCCGCATTCGCATTGGCGGTCACGGGAATGGTCATTATTTTTCTTCGGTATTCGAGAAGTTCGTGGTGGTGGTATGTGTTATACGGGCTGCTGGCTTCGGCGGTGCCCGGGGCGTTGACGGTGGATAGTTTTCACACTCTTCGCATGATCGCGTATCCGATCTTTTTACTGCTGCTTATGGTGCCGGCCCTTGAGTGGCTGCTTGAAGATCTGACCGTCGGTGCCGGGCCGTCTTTTGATCCGCGTCAAGTATTCACGCTGGTTCTTCTCTTCCTCTTTGTGTTTGAAGCGACATACTTTCACACAACTTATTATCGGCGTGGACCGGATCGGACCGAGGCATTCGACGCGGACTTCAAGCCGCTTTACGAATCCGCCGTGGCCCGGCCCGAACGGCCTATCTATCTATTCGACGGTTATTGGGGGCCGGCCTATATGCACGCGTTTTGGTACGCGACGCTGGAGGCTCGGGACACTGGCGAGTTCGTACACCAGCCCTTTCGCGTTCGCCCGCCAGCGGAGGTGCTTGTGCTCAGCAGCGAAGAGAATTGCAGTAATTGCCAACTGATCGAACGCAAGGGCAATTACATCCTTTACCTTACGAACCCGATGGAATCGGAGGCGTCGGCAAAGGCCCGCTAGGGCGTCGAGCTTTGCGAAAGTGGCGGAACCCGATAGATCTTCAAGTTCCCGTACTTCCGCTCAGGATCGTCGAATACGGGTTCAAGATTGGTTTGGAACATCGATTCGTTGAGGCCTTGCATCACGCTATTTGTTCGCAGAGAGTCGTCGATCGCAACAAACGCAATATTGTTTTCGCGAAGCATCCGAAGCAATTCAGCCGGGTCGCTGGTCTTGAACATTTTTCTCTGGGTCCTTTCGCGTTCAGCCAGATCGTAGCCCGCCGTCCACGCAAACAACGTATTGCCAAGATAGACTTTGCGCCCTGTCATCAGGATCGGGTGCGAAAGAATGGTGTCTGTCAGAAAAAGATCGGAAGGCTTTGTATTCTCAAACAACCACGCGGTCAAGCGGTCGTTTCGATACGGCACGGTGACAAAGCCGTCGTTGTGAATCGGAAAAAGATCGATCACCGCCCCGAAGAACGTCAATATCGTGAGAATGACCGCAAGGACGGCCCCTTGAATACCTTTTTTGGCGATGAACCAAATCGCGTAGGCAATGTAAACCGAGCTAAGCGTCGTCCAAATGTTCAAAAGCTTATGGTTGTTAAATAGGTCCGTGCTCAACTGAAGCAAAAACACCACGATGGCCGGAGCCGATAAAGCAAGAAAAAGTCGGCGGTACGATCCGGGCACCAGCAGGATCGCGGCCAGGATCAGGAACCATTTGAACCCGAATGTCCAGGCAAGGTATTCAAGAAGCTTGGCAATCGTTGGATCGGCAATAATATAGCCCCAGTGAAAAAGAGATTGCCCCGAGGCCGAAAGATTTCCCGATCGAAGCAAGATCAGCTGCGGAAGGCCGGCCACGAAAATAGTGCCGATAAGCGGCAGCAAAAAGGCCCGTTTTGGAAACAACACAAACAAGCTTCCGATAACGATCACAGCGGCAACGAAGACGGCGCTGTTCCAGTAAGGGAGAGCTCCGATCAACAGACCGCAGAAAATGAACGGGGCGATCTCGCCGAATAAACTCTTTGGAGAAAATTCAGAAGCATCGGTTTCGTTCCCGGATCGATCCGTCTTGAACCGGCCGCCGCTATTGGGGAGCGGGTCGATCGCACCCTTTCCGCGATAAAATTCAACCAGAAATATCAGCACCATCAGCACAATCCCGACGGCGCTGATCAATTGTCGTTGATTCGAAAAGACCGCAACGGACAGAGCGCCCCAGTCGTCTCCGCGATAGGGAAAGCCGGATTTTAGAAAGTCTTTTTGACCAAGGATCGCGCTGACCGCTCCGCTGAAGGTTTCCTGCGATCGGAGAAAAGGTAGATACGAAAGAGAACTGGAAGCAAAGAAAAATAACAGGGCGGCGATCCGGGCCACGACCCGCGAGTTAAACAAGGTCTCGGCAAACGTCATTATCATGACGATCAACGCCAGCAGCGACAGAAGGCTGAGAATATTGATCGCCCAAACGACATTCAGGCCGAGAAAGGAAAGATTTGCAGCAAGAAACCAGAATAAAAAGTGGTAGCGCACCGTCTCGCCCGGATAAAAAGGGTGTGCGGTCGGATAGTTTTCGCCCACGGCGAGGCTTTGGGTGAGCGACAAATTTGCTCCGAAATCGCTCCAGCTCTTTATCGCGAAATTGAAATTTCCGTCGATGAAATCCAGGTTCGCAAAGAAAAGCCAGCAGCCGAAAATTAAGCATACGGCGACACACGCCACATCGATCTTCCAACTTCCAGGCGGCCGTCGCGAAGTCTGTGAGCGGAATGATCGAAGCCAGGCAAGTCCAAACCTTTCTTCCCCGCTAACGAGAAACCTTTCCAGAACGTAGACGAGGACGGCGGCGACCGCAAAGAACAGTAAATTAGCCCAAAGCAGCGGGCGGCCTGTGCCAGCGAACGTCAGTGCGGCAAGGTAAGTAAAGCACGTGCTAAAAAGCAGGCCCGTTAGAAATGCGGCCGCCGCCCGGTGCTGCACCGAGGCGAACGAAAAGAAACGCCGACAGATCGCGTCACCGAGTATAAAAGCCGCAAGCAGATAAATAACAGCAAACACTGAGGCATTGTAGACGAATCGATTTTGCTTTCCAACAACGCCGCGGCAAGTTCACGCGAAGTGCGCGGGGGAAGGAAGTGAACGGGAAACTTAATTTCAAACTAACTCCTCCAACCCGCGACCGAAATGGCGTCAGAAGTATTTTCAATGCTATTTTCAAATTATGCTGCTTGATCTGTCGCCGCTGAAAGTTTCACGCGATTACAGGCTGCTCTTTTTTGGGCAGCTTATTTCGTTTTTCGGGTCCATGATGACGTTCATCGTGGTTCCCTGGCAGATGTATCGGCTCACGCAGTCGTCGGCAATGGTCGGCTATATCTATCTGGCGGAATTCATCCCGATGGTCGGTCTTGCGTTTGTCGGCGGTGCTCTTGCGGATTACGTCGACAAACGAAAAATGCTGCGGTTTACGGAGGTCGGA
>JABFSB010000206.1 GCA_013140875.1 Acidobacteriota bacterium | reverse complement strand
ATCTCGATCAACGCCTTGTTCGGCAGCGTGCCCGGAACAAAAAGCTCGGCCCGGCGGAACTCTACCGGAACTTCGGTGACAAAAACTTCCTTAGGCGGCGCAACATCATCGACCTGCCACGCTTCCAATGACGGATCCACCGGCGTAGGAGTAGGCGTCGGGTTCGGCGAGGCCTTTGCATCGACCGTTTCCATTACGTCAAGCTCGCGGATAAGCGTGCCGTTGCGGATGTCGATCTCGGCCTTGCGAATACCGGCCGGCATCGTCCAATCGCCGTTCCATTCGGGATGCAGCTTTAAAGCTTCCTGCATAAAATCGGCCCAGATCGGCATTGCCGAATCCGAACCCTTCATGCCGAGATCGTCGTTATCGTCAAACCCGACATAAACCACGCAGACGATCTCCGGCGTAAATCCGGCAAACCATCCGTCACGCGAAGTTCCCGTCTTTCCGGCAAACGCCGTTTTGCCCGGCACGTTCCGCAATCCCCACGCCTGAGCCTGTGCGGCCGTTCCGCGATTGATCACGTCTTTCATTATGTCGTCGGCAATATATGCCACGTCCGGACGAATAACGTTCTTGCGGTCGGGTGTGGGAGCCGTCGCCGTCTTGCCTTCGCCGTTGGTCACACGCGTGATCGGCGTTGGCAGCACGCGGTCGCCTAAGTTGGCGAACATCGTATACGCGGTCGCTACCTGAAGCGGCGTAGCTTCGGCAGTGCCCAACGCCATCGACGGATAAGCTTTTTCGACCTTCGGCATTCCGGCACGGTTGGCAAGGTTCATGACCTTTCCGACATTCACCTGCATCGCCAGATCGACGGTAATCGTGTTTTTGCTTTTTACCAGAGCGTCACGAAGCGTGATTTCCTCATTCGAAAAATGATCGCCGTAATTGTTCGGCGAATATGAATCGTTGCCGAACGTAAATATCTTTTTCTCGTCCTTCAACACTGAAGCCGCCGAAAAAATTCGTGAGCCGTCGTAAGGCGAGTTCAACGCCGCCGCATACACGAACGGCTTGAACACGGAACCGGGCTGACGCATCGCCATCGTCGCACGATTGAACTGGTTCTCGGCATAATTGCGTCCGCCGACCATCGCCACGATCTCGCCGGTTTTTGGGCGAATCGCAACAAGCGCGGCGTTCAGATTTCCCTTCTGCTTTTTTGGCAAGTATTTATCCAGTTTATTGAGGCGTTCGGTAACTGTTTTATACGCAAGCTTTTGCAGGTCGGGATCGATCGAAGTGTAAACCCGAAGATGCTGCAACGCTTCAGGATCGGTAACCACATTCGGCAGCTCATCGACCACATACTGCGAAAAGTACGGCATTCCTTCAAGGTCTTTTGCACGCGTCACCTGCCGCAGCTCAACCGGCATTGAATAGGCCTGCGAGTAAACAACGTCGGAAATCTCGTTCGCTTCGAGCATCGACTGAAGCACCTGATTGCGACGCTCGCGCACTTTTTCGGGATTCTTATATGGGTTGTAGCGGTTCGGACTGCGGATGATGCCGGCAAGAAACGCGGCCTCGGCCAGGTTGATCTGCGAAACGTCCTTTCCGAAATAAGCGTTCGAGGCTTCGCCGACGCCGTAGATCGAAACGCCCGTCTGCTGGCCGAGATAGATCTGATTGGCGTAAAGCGTGAATATCTCTTGCTTGGCCAAACGCGTTTCGACGATGACCGACATATACGCTTCCGTCACTTTTCGCTCAAGCGTAGGTTCGTTGGTTAGAAGCAGATTCTTGACCAACTGCTGAGTGATGGAAGAACCGCCCTGATTCGAAAGCGGTGTGTCCTCTTCGCCTTCGTATCGCCGCCACAGGGCACGTGCGATCCCGCGAAAATTTACGCCGTGATGCTCAAAGAACGCACGGTCTTCGGTCACGGTAATCGCTTTGATCAAATGCGGTGGAAGGTCGTCGAAAGTGACGGTCTTTCGGCGGCCGTCGCCTTCGGCGGCGATCGTGCTGAGCTGCTTTGGCTCAAGCTTTGCCGAACCTTCTTCTGAGCCGCTGTTTGTGTTGAGTATCTTCGAAACCGTTTTGCCGTCTTTGCTGAACGAAACTTTCAGCGAGTGAAATGCCTTTTCGCCGTCGATCACGCCGGTCGAACCGGGCTCGACGATCGCGCTTCCACTGTCGTCTATTCCGAAGCGGCTGCGTGACAGATCGGCCTTTAAATTCTTGTCGATGTAACCCGCGGCCTTTAAATACTCTATCAGCTCGACACGCGTCATCGGCTCGCCTACGCGAAGCGTTTTTGGTGCCGAGTAAATCCCTGCGGACGGCGTGAATACCTCGCCGCTCATCAGACGGCGGTCGATGCGGTCGGAGAATTCAAACCAGTAATAACCGAGAACAAGGAATATGCCGAACGCCGCAAGGAATGCAAGCGAAAAGGTCCACCGGTTGAACACGTACCCGAGCATGCGGCGAAACCTCGACTTCGGCGGTGCCTGATAGGCAGATACACGCTTCGCTTTGACCCAGCCTTTCGGCGGTTTCTTTGAGCGATTGCCCGTTATCTGTTTCGAAGGCTGCATTTATTGTGTCGGACTCTATCGAGGATTAGGTGAGAGTTTGGTTTTTGCGGGTTGCCCTGTAAAATTCTATATAGTTTAGCGGGACGATGTCTAGTTAATAATGTAGATGAAGACACTTATCACCGGCGGCAGCGGTTACCTCGGCACACATCTGAAAAACTATTTCGCGGCGGATGACATGTCCCGCAGGACAGGATCGGATGTGCTGGGCAATTTTGACGTCGAACGTGTGGCCGAATACGACATGGTCGTTCACCTCGCGGCATTGTTAGACAAAGATCCCGAAGCCGCCGAAAACGTGTTCCTGACCAACGTCGAAGGCACCATAAATGTGCTGAAGCATATGAAGCCGGACGCGATCTTCGTATTTGCTTCTACCAAAGACGTTTACGGCCGCTTTGCCGACAATCACGACGAGGTTCCCGAGAGTTGCCAGGCGATCTATGCCGGGCAATCGGCACTCGAATGGTCGAAGCTGATCGCCGAGCGTTATGTGGATTATTACGCTAACGCGAAGGGCTTTCGTTCGTGCATATTAAGGCTTTCTACCGTCTATGCTCCTCCGACCGAGGGGAACGAGCCGAACTTCGTCGGCCATTACGCCGATGCGATCAACAAAGGCGAACGCATTCGCCTGCCCGGTGCCGGACGGCCGCACCGCGACCTATTGCACGTGAACGATCTCGCTTCGGCGATCTCCGCGTTCGCCGATTCAGTTATTCGCCACGGCACTTACAACCTTGGCGGCGGAAAAAGTAACTCGCTTAGCCTGACCGAACTTGTCGGCAAAATGGAGGAAGTGTCAGGGCTGCAGGCGATAGTCGATATCGAAAACCCGCTGCCCGATCCCGTGCCGATGAACTACGTAACCGATCTCTCCTTGATCGAATTCGAGCTAGGCTGGAAACCGCAGATCGGGCTCGATCAAGGGCTTGCGACGCTCTTCGGACGGACTTTGGAGAGCTAGCGTTTTATGCCGGCAAAGCCTCAAATAAAAAGGATCGTGGTCCGCGGCACGAATTGGATCGGCGATGCCGTGATGTCGATCCCGGCACTTCGCGAGCTTTCGCGGATATTTCCCGATGCCGAGATCGTCCTGCACACGAAAACTTCGGTCGAAGGCCTTTTTGACGACGCGGACTTTATTGACCGAGTCATGCCGTTCGCAAAGTCGAAATCGAAGATCAAGCATACCTTCGATCAGGCGGACCAACTCGGCGACGGGGATTTCGATCTGGCAGTTCTGTTCCCGAACTCGTTCGAATCGGCCATAACCACGAAGCTTGCGAAAATTCCGCACCGAATCGGCTACAACAAAGACTTGCGCGGCCTGCTGTTGACCGATCCTGTCGCCGTTCCCGAATGGAAGGACAAACGGCACGAAGTTTTTTATTATCTCAATCTAGTGGCCGAAGCGGAACGCCGCTATCTCGGCACGTCAAGCGTCCTGTGCAGCCTGCCCGATGCATCGCTTCCGGTTTCGGAAAAACGCCGGACCGATGCTCGAAAGATGTTGGAAACTGAAGGCGTCGACG
>JABFSB010000082.1 GCA_013140875.1 Acidobacteriota bacterium | reverse complement strand
CTCCAGGGTGCGAATTTCCGACGAGACGTTTTTACCGTCGAGAATTATTTGAAGATCATCAGGTTCGCCGACCAACTCGATCCGGGCGGCCTCGGCGGCGGCGGCCACCTTGTCCATCTCGTCAAGGCCGATCGTTTGGCTCACAACGGCCAACGCCACGGCGCGGTACATCGCCCCGGTGTCCAGATAAAGCAGCCCAAGCTCTTTCGCGAGCATTTTGCCGAGCGTAGATTTACCCGCGCCCGATGGCCCGTCGATAGCGATGATCATTTCTTACCTAAATTCTTACGGTCTTTTTGCGGCAAATTCTCAAAAACAAGTAAGTAGGATTTCGATATAAGATCTTCAAATTCTTCTTCATCGAGCGATTTCGAATCTTCGACGGCAACCCAGTGATACCGAGCTACGTAAGGTGCCGGAATGATGCCATTGCGTTCGACAAGCTCTGCAAATTTTTCCGGGGTGCATTTAAATGAGATCTGGCCCTCGGCCTTGTCCATTCCCATGGCACAAAACATTTTACCGCCGACCGAAAAGCAGAGGTCCTTTCCCCACTTGATATCTTCCGTCACGTGAGGGAACGAAAGACATATTTCTCTAAGTTGTTCAATGTTCATTTTTGTCTCGTGTTTGCATGGTTTGTTTGGGTAAAGAGCGTGAAACACAAGAAAACGCAAAATTCTTACTTTATACTAGCACCTGTTTCATCATATTGACCGCTACGCCAACGTCGTTTTGGCCGATATCGCGATGCGTAACCATTCGGATCGATGTGTCAAAACCACTGGCCAGCACACCGTGTCGTTTCAAACCGTCACATATCTGCGCCGGACTTTTTCCCGTTTCGGCAACATCGAAGATCACGATATTGGTCATTACGGACTTCGGATCGATCGCAATGCCGGGCAGCGAGGCAAGGCCGAATGCAAGTTCCTTTGCCTTTGCATGATCCTCGTGAAGGCGTTCAGGCGAGTCTTCCAAAGCGAGCAATCCGGCGGCGGCGATGATGCCGGCCTGGCGCATTCCGCCGCCAAGCCGCTTTCGCCAAAGGTGAGCTTCGTTGATAAAGTCGCGGCTTCCTACCAGCACCGAACCGACGGGAGCTCCCAGCCCTTTTGAAAGGCATAGCTGCACCGAATCGGCATAGCGGGTCAATTCCGCAACACCCGTGTCCATGGCGACGGCGGCGTTGAATATCCGCGCGCCGTCAATATGAACAGAAACACCTAATTTGGCGGCATTTTCGCATATATCCCGGCATTGTTCCGCGTTCATCACGCTTCCGCCGCCAAAGTTATGAGTATTTTCAAGACAGATAAGACCCGTCGGGGCCGAGTGGTCGTCGCCGGAACGACAGGCTGCCGCGATCTCTTTCCAGGTGAGATGACCCGACGCCGCTTCACTGCGAATCGTACGAAAAGTCACTCCCGAAAGGATTCCCGCCATCCCCAGCTCATAATTATAAATATGAGTTCGCGCCTCGATAATGACTTCATCACCCGGCCGCGTATGAACCTTGACGGCGATCTGGTTGCCCATCGTACCGCTAGCTACGAACAAAGCAGCTTCTTTTTCAAATACCTCGGCGGCGCGTTCCTGCAGTCGATTCACAGTCGGGTCTTCGCCGTACACGTCGTCGCCTACCTCGGCGGCGGCCATCGCGGCCCGCATTTCGGGAGTCGGTTTCGTTACCGTGTCGCTGCGCAGATCTATCATTTGGGAATTTCGCAATCGAAATACCTGAATTTTGCCACGTTTTGCCTTCCGAACAAAAAACGGAGCTGATTTAGTTGGAGTCGGCATCTTTTCCTCTCCCTTCTTCTATTCAGTGGTCAAGGTCTTACCCGGTTCGCCAGGGATGCGAGTGCTGGTTTGTACGACCGGCGTTTAGGTGTCTATAATCGGCTCAGATTTTCTGACTCAAAATTCGGCATTCTGAAAAAAAACTATGGTAACCCTACGTTCAATTACGGCGTTGTGCACCTTCGTTCTCGGGATTTGTTCGGCATTAGACGCGCAGCAACCTGGTGCTCCGGGAGAAAGACGAGGATCTGGCGTTGTCGTAATAAAGGCGGCCCAGATCATTGATGGACGCGGCGGAGCGCCGATCCGCAACGGTGTGGTTGTCGTCAGCGATGACAAGATCATGGCGGTCGGCCCGCTGGCGAGCATCACGATTCCGGCGGGTGCAAAAACAATCGATCTTGGCGACGCGACGTTAATGCCGGGATTCATCGACGCGCACACTCACATTATCGGCCGCGTGCTCGGCGATCCGGAGCAGCAGAATTCGGCATTTCGCGATTACGATTCGTTCGGAGCGATCCTGGCGGTCGAGAACGCTCGGCGGACGCTGATGGCGGGGTTTACGACCATAAGGAACGTCGGGGCGCCGAATTTTGACGATATGGCCCTTCGAAAGGCGATCAACGAAGGCTGGACGCCCGGGCCGCGGATCTTGACCGCGGGACACTCGATAGGAATAACGGGCGGACACTGCGATGAGAACGGCTATAAGCCCGGTGCGGCGGACGGCGATTATAAAACCGGCATCGCCGACGGGCCGGAACAAGTTCGGGCGGCCGTGCGGTATCAGGTGAAGTACGGTGCCGATGTGATTAAAACTTGCGCGACCGGCGGTGTTCTGAGCGAAGGCGACGCCGTCGGAGCGACTCAGTACACGTTCGAGGAATTAAAAGCCATGGTCGAAGAGGCTGAAAAACTCGAGCGAAAAGTGGCGGCCCATGCACACGGGACCGAAGGCATCAAGATAGCCGCGCGTGCGGGTGTTGCCTCAATCGAACATGGCTCGTTTCTTGATGAAGAAGGCGCAAAGCTGATGGCGCAGAAAGGAACATTTCTGGTTCCGACGCTGATGGCCGGCGAAACTGTAGAGCGATTGGCGAAGACAAACGTCTTGAAAGGCTTTCGAGGGGAAAAAGCTCTCTTGGCCGCGGCCGCGATGCGAAATGCGATCAAGCTCGCCATGGCGAACAAAGTGAAGATAGCACTCGGAACTGACGCCGGCGTCATCCAGCATGGAACAAACGCTCACGAGTTTACCCTAATGGTCGAATGGGGCGGCATGAGTTCGATGGACGCGATTATCGCCGGCACGATGAACGGGGCAAAACTGCTCGGGATCGATAAAACTCACGGCTCGCTTACGAATGGTAAGGCCGCCGACATCGTGGCCGTGAGCGGCGACCCCTTAAAAAACATCAAGTTAATGGAAAGCACCGTTTTCGTGATGAAAAACGGTGCGATCTATAAAGGAGAAAAGTAAGAATGCCTTGATCTATGGCTTCGATGCCGAACTCGAAGCAAGGATGAAGGCGATCGACGCCAAGAGCGATGCGATGGTACGGACGTGATTCCAAAACGTCCAGTCGGTCAGGTATTTATCCCATACCTCGCGGCCGGCCGCACTGCTCGGATCGGCTGCCATAAGAGCGTTGTTCAGCGGCACATTCAGGAACATCGTCAGGAGCAAGCTTCCAACAACGAAGAGTACCGCACCGGCGATCAAATACCCCGAGCCCGGATGACCCAGACGGGCAATGCCTGAAACCGCAAGTGCCGCGGAGCACAAAGCCGTACCGATAAAGATACCCAGAAAAACCGGGTTCAGGATCACCACGTTTATCTGCTGCATTGCGGCCATTCCCTCATTTGCCGGAAGCCGCCCTAGTGCCTTCATTATGGTGTCGGAAAAAACAAAGAACACCCCACCGATCAATCCGCTGCCGAAAGCGGCAATGACGGTAAGTATAAATGCGAATCTGTCTAAAAATGTCATAGTGCCTCCTGATTTAGTAAGAAATTCCGGGTGATTTACGAAGGTATGTGTCGTCGTCGGTCAACTGCTTCAGCAGAAAATCCGCTATGTCGGCCGGCGAGATTTTGAGTGTCAGGCCCTTTGCATCGGCGGTGAACCCGTGTCGGTAATTTCCGGTCCTGGGGCCTTTTGAAAAAGCCGCAGGGCGGACTATGGTCCAGTCCAAACTACTCTGCATAACGAATTCTTCCTGCCGCACGTGGTCGGCGTAAGCTTTACGCAGCAGCAGCCCGAACATCAGGTATTTCCAAAAAAAGTTAAGATTACCCTGACTGTCGCCTACGCCAAGCGAAGACTGACAGATAAACCGACGAACATCAGTTTTCTCCATTGCCCGAATGATATTGCGCGTTCCTTCTGAGCGAACAGTGCCTTGGCGACCCGCACCAAGTACGCAAAGTACCGCTTCCTGCCCGCGGACGGTTCGCTCGACCGCCGCCACGTCCAGCACGTCGCCCTGGATCAAATGCAGATTTTCACCGTTCTGATCGACCTTTGATGGCGTCCGGACGAGTGCTGTCACCTCATGTCCGGCTTCCAAGGCCTGCCTGATGAGTTCGCGTCCCGTGACGCCCGTTGCTCCGAATATTGCGAGTTTCATGGGCTTATTCTCCTTGCTTTACACTGTGTCAAGTTGACATAGTGTAAAGAATATGACAAGCTTTACATCATGTCAAGTAAAAATTCAGACACTCGAGAAAAAATTATTGAATCCGCAGCCAAGCTGCTGCTAAAGACGAGTGGGCAAGGCGTTCGGATGGCCGATATTGCAAAGGCGGCCGGCGTTTCGCGGCAGGCCGTTTATCTACACTTTCCGTCAAGAGGAGAATTAATGATCGCGGCGGTGCGGCTCCTTGACGACACCCACGATCTGAATGAAAGGTTAAAAGATTTTCGCGAGGCACGGACGGGCGTAGAAATTTTGGAAAGCTTCGTCGAATTCTGGGGAAACTATATTCCGATGATCTACGGGGTCGCAAAGGCCCTGCTCGCGGCTCGGGATACCGACGAAGCGGTCGCGGCCGCGTGGGACGATCGAATGAACTCAATACGCGACGGCTGCCGCCGGACGATCGAAACGATCGAGCACGAAGGCCTGCTTTCGTCTGAATGGAACGTGGAGGAAGCGGTCGATCTGATGTGGACGATGCTTTCGATACAAAATTGGGAGCGGCTGACGATCGACTGCGGCTGGACGGTCGATAATTATGTCGAGCGTATGAAAAGTTTTCTAAAAAAAGGATTGCTCCGCTAGGCGAATGCCTTGAGTTCCTTCGCGTCCCAGCCTGCCTGATTTGCTCCGGCCTGATAAGCCGATTCGAGAAAGTCGAGAACCGCCTCGCTCGCATTTTCCTGTGTCCGAACGTCCTCGTACATTAACAGGGCAAGATGGGCTCCGTTGGATTCAGCCCATTTTGCATCAGCCGGCGAGAGCGGTTCGTCGGCAAGGCCGGCCGGTTCGGGAGCGGCGTACGAATAGAACGCCGGTGCCGGAACGCGGTCGTCGCCGAACCAGAAGCCGAAGCTGATCACCTCGTGAGAATACGCCTCGCGCTCGACCATTCCGGCGCCTTCGCGTGGAGGAACGCGTTTACCGGAAAAACGCGTCAAGGCCAGGTCGAAGCTATGCCAGAACATGTGCACGGGTGTCGATTTGCCAAGGAACCGGCCGCGAAACTCGTTGAGGACGCCGTCAACCGTCACAAGCGTTCGATGAAAACGTTCGACGTATTCTTTGTCGTAAGATTTATTCTCAGTGTCTTCCGCAAACGGAGTCGTCGACGGCGCCTCATACGGTATCGCTTTGATCTGAGGCTCTATCCCGAGTTTCGCGAGATTTGCAAAAAGACTGTTATAGAAATCGGCGACCGTCAGGCCGTCGTAGAGAGCAAAGTCTTCTACCTGTTTATCGCTGGTGCTGATCCGCAGCACGTGCTCGTTAAAATCGAATTCGATCTCAAAATTGCCGCCGGTATACGGAATCGTATGAGTCGATACCCCGCGCGGCGTCACATAAAGCGGCACATGCCACCAGTGGTTGATACGCGGGTGCATCGCAAGGCGAATCTTGCCGACGATCTGGAAGTAAAGATGCAGAGTATTCTTGGTCGGCCGCCAGGCTTCAAGTGGAATTTCGGGGAAAGTTTCGTTTTTCACTCTACTGGTGTGATTCGGCGTAGTCCCGAAGAGCGTTATTTAAGTTGATCCGAAAATCGCCCTCCTGGCGCCGGAACCATTCTGCAATTTCTTCATCCATCGTGAGTAAAACCGGAACTTTGCCTTTAGGAAGCCTCAGCGTTGCTTGTGCAAAAAAGGCTTCGTCAAGTTCCGGTATGTCCGAAGTATCAATATCTTCGTCAGACATTGTTCTCAATCGATCCCAATCTGTCTTGGAGGAATTTGTAGAATTTTTCTCGTTCATACTTCGTTGCCTTTCTGAGAGATATTATTCGTATTATATCACCTTCGCGCTCCGTGAAGATCAGGACGACAACGATCTCGCGCAAAAAACCGATTCCTTTTGTTCGTATTTCGCCGTAGTCAACGCGATCGTCAACTTCCGTAAGAATCGGCCCTTTGAAAATCTCAAACGCGTCCTCAAAATCAAGAAAATGCTTGCGGCGATTATCTGCATTTTTCGAAGAGCTCCATTGAAATTTCATTTCGATAAAAAAGAACTTATTTCGAAAGCCACGCGGCCGCGTTAGCCACATAATGCTTTACGTCGTCGAGTTTTTCGGGCTCGCGTTTGATGCCGCCGCCTGGCGGTTCCTCTAAGAATGTAGGGCAGCCCATGTCGAGGTCCCAATTGTAATCGACCAGGTGATGAAAGCTCGATTCGGCGATGGCCCGGCCGCAATGGTTGCCATGTTTGTCGATACTGTTCTCGAAGGCGACGATAAGGTTGAACGTACGATTCGTTACCTGACTCATTCCGGTTGCGACAACTGCAGCGGCGGAATCGCCGTCCGGAGCCCCGACGCCGCCTTCATGCGGATGGGCAGGGAAGTATTCGATCAACGAACCATCCGAGCGTCGAAGCAGCGGGTGATCGGCGGCTTGGATTTTTTGATAATCACCGTTCGAACCGGAATGATAATTCGGCCAGTCGATCGTCTTCGTGTCCTGGTCGTCCCGAGCGTTACGCGACTCGTCAGGGTCTTGCTGCTTAGAATGGAAGTAGTGGGCCGCCCCGATGCCGCCAAGCGTGCAGAGCGACGAGCCCATGTCATTGTGGTCGCGCGCGGACAGGATACCGCCGCCGCGTTTTCGGAACCGCGTGATCCCGGCACAATCGTCTGATGTCAGACCTTCGCCAAGATCGAGTGCGAAAAGCCATAGTTGGCCGAAATCCGATTCGTCCAACCTGCTCAATAGCGGATCGATCCCATCAGAGTTTTCTTCCCGGTTTCGCGTCGTCACGTTATACATGGGTTCGCCGTTCTCGTCAGTTAAGGACCGCAAATGATCGGTGAGCAGCGAAAAGCGGCCGATGTGCCAGTCGTCCTCGGTATACGGGATAGTCGTTTGCAGCAATATTTGCCCTCGATTTCGCATCCTAATTTTTTACCCCTACCCTTGATTATTTTGCTTCAGGAAGCCGTTCGTAAAACATGTCGTCCGAATAGCAATAGCCCCAATCCTCACCGGGTTCGAACGATTTGACTATCGAATGGTCCGTTGCCTCGAAATGTTTGGTCGCGTGCGTGTTCGGTGAACTGTCGCAGCAGCCGACGTGTCCGCAGATCTCACACAAGCGAAGGTGTACCCATTCGCTGCCTGTTTTCAAACACTCTTCGCAGCCGTGGGCACTCGGCGTTACGGACCTGATCTCATCAAGGTGTTTACACCCGTTCATTTATTTATCACCTCGCTATTCTGCAATTTTACATTTCCGAACGGGGCGGCGCCAACACGAATCGAGTCAGCCTATTTTCACGTGTGATAGCATAGCTGTCATGCTCGCAAAAGAAACTCTCGATTTTCTCAGAAAGCTTGAGAAAAACAACAACCGCGAATGGTTCACGGCTAACAAAAAACTTTTCGAAGATGCGAATAACAACATCATCGCACTGACGGATCTGTTGATCGGCAAGATCGCGAAATTCGATCCGGCAGTTGCGGGGCTCGACCCGAAGTCGTGCGTTTTTCGAATATATCGGGACGTTAGATTTGCTAAGGACAAAAGCCCGTACAAAACAAATCTCGGCGCGTTCATAGCCGCGGGAGGTCGAAAGGCCATGGCACCGGGTTATTATTTTCACGTCCAGCCGGGAATGCTGTTTTCGGCAGCCGGGAAGCACATGCCCGATTCGACCGAGCTGTTAAAGATACGCAACGCGGTTGCCGCAAACACCAAAGAGTTTCGCAAGATCGTTGAAGCCAAGAAGTTCGCTGACCGCTTCGGCCCTCTACACGGTGACCGGCTCAGCCGGCCGCCAAAAGGTTTTGCCGCCGACCATGAAGCGGTCGAATATCTCAAGCTAAAATCGTTTACGGTGGGTGAAGAGTTCAAGGAAAAAGATGCGCTTTCGGCGGATTATGCAAAGACACTGGCCGACAGTTTCAAGGCATCGTTTCCGCTGATCGAGTTTCTCCGAAAGGCCCTAAAATGACTGGAGGGGCAATCATCTTCAAACTTTTTATGGCCTTGCGAACGGGTTCGTGACGTACATCAGCAAGCCGACAAGGATGAAATACGGCACGATGACCGCCGCTCCGGGATAGTCTTTCGCGATCCGCTGCCCAAAGAAAAGCGCAAGCAAAGCGAGGGCCGCGAGGACCGTCGACCAAAAGATGATCAGGGTAGAAGAAGTGAAAAGCAGATAGACGACACCGACCGCGGCCAGCAATCCGGCCGAAAGTTCCATTGCCGTGATCGTGGCAAGCAAGACCGGCACCAACGGAGCAAGAAAGGTTTTGGAAAAATGGCCGTTAAGCCATTCAAGATTACCGCGCCAATCAAAGAACTTATCGAGCCCCGACTGGACGAAAAGTACGCTGACGAATAGCGCAGTCACTAGAGCGGGCAGGTTTCGGCCGATGTCTTCGATATTCACGTTTTTCTAGCCTTCGTTCTCAGCTTCAACGATCTTTTCAACGCGGCGCTCATGACGGCCGCCTTCAAAATCGGCGGCAAACCAGGCTTTCAGGATCTCTTTTGCCTGATCGTCGCCGATAAAGCGTGCCGGCAGCGACAAGACGTTCGCGTTGTTATGCTCGCGGGCGAGTCGGGCGATGTCTGGGCTCCACGCGACCGCGGCGCGAACACCGTGAACCTTGTTGGCCGCTATCGCCATACCGGTTCCCGATCCGCATACGAGCACGCCCTGATCGAATTCGCCGTTGGCGACGGCATGACCAACCTTCAACGCAAAGTCCGGATAATCGACGGACTGACTCGACGTCGTGCCCATATCGACAAAGTCGACACCCAACTCAGTCAAGGCCGATTTAAGCTTTTCTTTTTCCTCGAAACCCGCGTGATCGGCTGCAAGAGCAATTCTTTTCGACATATATACCTTTAAGGAAATTCTATCCGTATTTGCGACTTGGAAAAAACGTGAAAATACGTATTTGCGGCCGGTGCAACCAAATTCAAGTGCAAATTATCCAACCCATACCCGTTCAAATATGCACAACAGAGGAAAGATCATGAGAATTGCCCGCACGCTCGCCTTTTTCGTTACCGCTTTTGTCCTTTCGGGTTCGATCCACGCTGCGAACATTGCCAGCCTGTCCGATCAAGCCGTTAACGGCAATACTGCAACGGCCGCAGAGGCGATTCGCCAGCTTCGCCTACTCGGACCTGAAGGCCTGAATGGATTGTTCGCGGCATACGCGTTTGATATCAAAGACTTCAAAGCGACCGGAGCGGAAACCGAAAAATGGCGAAAGATAGCAGCCGCGATCGATACGGTTGCGATGCAAAAGGATGCTTATGCCTCGCAGCTTTTCTGGTACACCGACCTCGAAGCCGCCAAAGCTGCTTCCAAAAAAGCCGATAAACCGATACTTACGCTTCGCCTTCTCGGAAATCTGAATGAAGAGTTTAGCTGTGCCAACAGCCGTCTGTTCCGGTCGCTGCTTTATTCGAACGCTGAGATATCGAAATACCTTCGCGACAACTACATTCTCCATTGGAAGTCAGTCCGTCCTGCACCGCGTATCACGATCGATTTCGGGGACGGACGCAAGATCGAACGAACGGTCACGGGCAACTCCATTCACTATATCCTCGACGACCAGGGAAGCTTGATCGAAGCTTTGCCGGGTCTTTATAGCCCAAAGGCGTTCATGATCTACCTCAAACAAGCCAAGCTGGTGAACGATGCAATCGACATACGCACTGATCGGGAAAAAGAGACGGCGTTGCTTCGTTACCGCAAACTTAGCTTTGACCGTATCAAGGCAAAGCGTGACGAAGCGGTTTCGCTCGCAAACGTGGCCTTGACCGAACCGAAAACGGGGACCATCGCGATCTTGGCGGCACCGCGAGCCATGTCGAAAATGATGGTGACGGATGAAACCTCGATCCTCCGCGTCTATGACGAGTTCGCCCGGTTCGAGCCGCAGATCGATTTTTCCGACTGGCACAAACTGGCGTCTCTTTACTCGCCCACGCCAGCGTTGGATGCCGACAGTACCGCGTTCATTCGTCGGCAAACCGCGAAGACGGGCTTGTCCGAAGCCGAGTTTGCCGCGATGTTTGCCAAGCTCCAGAAATACGTTGCTCTTGATACGACCCGTAATGATTTCCTCTATCATATGAAGCTTTATGAGTGGATGAACGAGCGTGGGGAAGCCGATCTCGAATCCTTCAATTCGCGTGTCTACGATCAGATCTTCCAGACGCCCGATTCAGACAAATGGCTCGGACTTTATTCGACGGATGTTTACACGGCTCTCGATGGTAACGGGATCGTGAAATAAAGTTCTCTATCTCCGGCCTCAGCGTCCTGACTCACCGCCCTCTGCGTTTAAAAATCTTTTCAGACAGAGAGCACGAAAATTTTTTGGCAGGTTCGCAGAGAGAGAGAGAGAGAGGAATGCATAGACCACTTTTTCTCCTACCAGCAACGGAAGTTTTGTTGTTAAAGAACGCCAAAACCCTTATACTTTCGGACGGAGAGTGTCTCCGTCCGAACTATGAAAACTGCGGTACGCCAACTCGCCTTTGCGTTTGCCATTGCTGGCTTTTCGGCGTTGAACGCAGCCGCTCAGGACTTTCTTCCCGAACTCGTTAAAAAGATCAAACCTTCGTCGGTCGCCATCGAGACCTTTGACAGTAGGGGCAACTCGCTTTCGCGCGGCTCAGGGTTTTTCATTGCGCCCGACCGCGTCATTACCAACCGGCATGTGATCGACAAGTCCAGTCGTGTCGAACTGCACCTCGTCGACGGCAAGAAGTTCGCGGTCAAAGGCGTAATCGCGGTCGATGGTGAAGGCGACCTGGCCATGCTGCAGGTCGATGTTCCACCGGCGCTGGCCGCCGCGCTTCCTATTTCAAAGAGCGTTCCGCAAGAGGGCGAATCGATCGTTGTGGTCGGCAATCCGTTCGGCCTTGAGGGCTCGGTTTCGAACGGCATCGTGTCGGCGGTCCGCGAGATTTCCGGCTATGGAAAGATCATCCAGATCACGGCGCCGATCTCGCCCGGCTCGTCCGGCTCGCCCGTAGTTAATATGTACGGCCAGGTGATCGGCGTTGCGACGCTGCAGGCGGCTGAGGGTCAGAGCCTTAATTTCGCGGTCCCGGCCGAACGCATTTTACAGCTCAAAATTTCCGAGCTTCAGACCGTCTCGTCGCTCTCCGCCGTTACCCAAAAGAACAAACGGGCAGTAGCCGAAAGCCTTTATTCGCAGGGCGTCGCATTGCTGTCGCGGGACGATTTTGCCCGGGCGTTGCCTTATTTTGAGAAGGCGACCGAGACCGACCCTAATTACGCCGAAGCGTGGTATCAGGCCGGATTTTCATACGGCATCCTGGCACGTCATGCCGAGGCGTTAAAGGCCTCGAAGCAGGCGGCGAAACTGCGTCCCGAATGGGCCGAGACTTATGTCAACATCGGTGCGTCGAGCTACGCCCTCGGCCAGTTCGGTCCGGCCGCAGAGGCATATCGACAGGCCATCAGGCTGGACGATTCCAAGGCTGACACCCAGTATGGATTGGGCCTGAGCCTCGAAAAACTCAACCGCACGGACGAGGAGACGCTTGCGTACAAACGTGCTCTCGCGATTAATCCCGGCCACGCCGGAGCGATGGAAAAGCTCGGCCTTGCCTACATGAAGCTCAAACGCTGGAACGACGCATTTCTTGCGTTTGAAGGACTCAAGATCTACAAACCCGAAGCCAAAACCTATAACTACATCGGCGAATCGCTTTACGAACTCGGCAAGTACGACGACGCCAGCGAGGCGTTCACAACCGCCGTCAACTACAACCCCGACCTCGAAAAAGCCCGCTACAACCTCGGCCGCTCCTACGTCAAACTCGGCAACACCGCCATGGCCCAGGTCCAATACGAAATCCTAAAAAACGCCCGCTCCGACTGGGCCGACCGCCTGCTGGTCCTGATAAACCCCTAAATTTGGCTTTCTTTGCGGCGTGTCATATCGCATTTTCCCGCTGAATTTGCGTCATTCTGACGCATCGAAGCCCCTGAAAGCGTCGTGTCGAATGGCTCCGGCATCACCATGTAGCGGCGTTAATATCGTTAATTTTGAAAGCTTAACTCTCAATCTGCCGTAAATTTCTTTCGAAAGATCGCAAACGGCCATTTTTATACTTGCAACGGCCGTTGCATCTATGATACGTTGTTGTATCGTCAGGCTGCCGATCGAGCCGCCCTGATAGTTTTGACGATATGGATGAGGAATTATGATTAAACAATGGACGACATTTCACGCGCCGAGTATGCGTACACGCAAGCTTCGCAAACGCGTTACGCTCGGTATAAAAGGCGACATTCGCTTTAATGGGGCGATGTTCGAGGCGCTTGGGCGGCCCACCGCGATTGAGCTGCTTTTCGACGAATTGAACAAGACGATCGGGCTGCGGCCGGGCAGTCTGGACATGCCGCACGCGTGCCGGTTCCGCGGTTCGGTACGCGAAATTTCTATCGTGTCAGCGCCGGCCGCTTTTGCAAACATTTCGGAATACGCATTCCGTGCCTTCTCGAATTCGAAGACGCATTCATCGACTCGGACGGCGTCCTAATGCTCAGCCTAAAAAAAGCCTTCCCGGTCCCCGGCGCCAAAT
>JABFSB010000074.1 GCA_013140875.1 Acidobacteriota bacterium | reverse complement strand
GATAAAGCGAATGAATTGGTCGCGACCTACCATAAAGACTATCCATTACGATTTTACAGCAGAGAATTTCTATTTTCAGAGGAGCGAAGGAGGACATTCGCTCCCGGTGATCTGACATCCAAAAAAGGAGCCGATCACTCTACTTGAGGTGAGGCTTGTAGAAATTTTTGTATGCCTCCTCGCCAAATAGATTTCCGGAGTCGAAATCTTTCATGAAACCGTTCGGATCAAGTTTTGTTACCTCAAAGTCGTCACCTACACCTGAATGATGCCGGCCCCAATGCACCAGTTCATGCAGGATCAGGTATTCGAGATACTTTCCTGATTCCAGTTCCACGTTAGGATCCGTCGTTCTTTCGTACGTTACTACCGTATCACGGCGTATCCAAATGTCGTCCGGTTTGGACGGCTTAAAATGCCCGTGGTCGTGGGCGGCTTTAGACCCCTGCATAGCTCCTTTTACATTGATATAAGGCAATGTTCCATAGGTCAATACTTTCGTCGCTTCGGTTTCGGAAAGGCAGGACCATTTCTTAAAAGCTTCCCACACTCGCGAGTCGAATCTTACAAGGTTAAGGTCTTCGAGGAAGATCAGGAACCACGGAAACTCATCCAAATCGCTGTCAAAATTATTTTCAGGCTTGATTTCACTGGGAAGTTTCTTGTATCGGAGCATTACCATCGCCTTTTCTCCTAATTGGTTCGCATATACCTAATCAGGCATCGCACGTTTCTGATGTTCGACGTGCCTCGCCGGTATTTTTGCCAACACGGCGGAAATGCTCTTCCTCGTCTACGGAACCAAGTTGTTGATTAGCGACCGTTCTTATCGGCGCGGACAAACCGTCTAAGTTGAGCTATCATATCTATTCGTTTTTTTTAGTTTCGATTATGCTTAGATTCTTCAACACTTTATCCCGTCAACAGGAAGAATTTCACCCTTTGGAAGAAGGGAAAGTGCGGATGTATATCTGCGGGCCGACGGTTTGGAATTTTGCTCATATCGGGAATTTTCGGACGTTTGTTTTTGGCGATATTCTGCGTCGTTATCTGAAGTTCAAGGGCTATGACGTAACGCACGTCTTTAACCTGACGGACATCGACGACCGCATTATTAATGAAGCGGCGGCGAGGAACATCAGTATCGACGAATTTACCGCTCCGTTTATTCAATATTTTTGGGAAGACTTCGATGCACTCGGCAACGAGCGGCCGGAGGTTACGCCGCGGGCGACGCATCATATTCAGGAGATGATCGACATCATCGCAAAGCTGCTGGAGAACGGCCACGCGTATGAATCGGACGGGTCGATCTATTACCGCATCACGGCCTTTCCCGATTACGGCAAACTCTCACGGATCAAATTCGAAGGCAACATTACGGGCGGGAGCGAACGCATCGATACCGATAAGTATGAGAAAGAGGACGCCCGCGATTTTGCCCTGTGGAAGCTGGTCGGCGAAAACGAGGAACCGGGCTGGGATGCTCCATTCGGTCGCGGCCGGCCGGGCTGGCATATCGAGTGCTCGGCCATGTCGATGAAGTATCTGGGCGAGACGTTCGACATCCACGCCGGCGGCCAGGATTTGCAATTTCCCCATCACGAAAATGAGATCGCTCAGTCGGAAGGCTCAACCGGGAAGCTGTTTTCGAAATACTGGATACACAGTGAATTCCTAAAGATCGACGACGTGACCATGTCCAAATCGAAGGGAAATTTTTTCACGTTTCGCGATCTGCGGGAACAGGGCTATTCGGCATTGGCGATCCGATATTTACTGCTCTCGGTGCCGACGCGGAAGCAGTTGAATTTTACGTTCGAAGGTTTGCAGGGAGCGGAATCGACGGTCGAGCGGCTGCGGAATTTTCGTCAGCTTGTTGCCGAAGGCGGAAACCCGAACGGTAGTGAGGGTGCCCCGTCACCAGTAGAGGCCGCTGTCTGCACGGCGCTCGAAAGATTCGAAGCCGCCATGGACGACGATTTCAACACCGCCGCCGCGCTTGCCGCGATTCATGATCTGGTGCGTGAGATCAATACGACCCTTGCCGGTTCGGGTTTGAAAAACGAGGATCGTGACGCGGTGCTCGACGCCATCGTAAAATTCGATTCCGTGCTTGGCATCTTCGGCGCCGAAGATTCAACGTCGCTCGACGCCGAGATAGAATTACTCGTGGAAGAACGACAGGAAGCAAGACGAAATCGTGATTTTGCAAGATCGGACGAGCTTCGCGATCTTCTCTCTGAAAAAGGGATCGTGCTTGAAGATACAAAAGACGGTGTTAGGTGGAAAAAGAAGTAGTTATCGCCGCTTTGCCCTTAACAGATACACCATGGATTCGCCCGCGGAAAACGGAGCGGTTTCGACAATCTCATAGCCTTGTGAAGATAAAATCGACAATGGCGGTTTAGTCGGTTCCAATTCTTTTGTTCTAAATGTAATCGAGATCCACTCGCCTTCAATGCCTTTCTCATCAACTTTTTCGACGCCGTCGAACCCGCGGGGAAGAAAGTAGGCCGTGTCCTGCGGCAGGCCGGTTCCCTGAACGAGAACTACTCTTGCATTCGGGGTGTTACGCAAAGCAAACCAGAGGTGATAGGCCGAGAGGTCTTCGAAAGCGTAAAGTTTTTCATCTGCCTTGAGGTTTCGACTGTAGGCGAACTCTGTCGCAATTTTTTCCCAGGTACACCAGATGTATTCGGTCCGAGCGGTTCTGGCTTGCATCACGAAAGCAATCGCGGCTAAAGCAAATATCGCAAACGGCAGAATTTTCCGCACACGTTCGTAAGCGGACTCGGTCAGGTAGATTGCGAACAATAGCGTGACGGGCGCAAATACGATCAGCAAATGACGCGAACCCCAGATTGAGACGGGCAGCACCCAGCTTAGTATGAAGACCAATAATGTCGGCAAGCCGGCAAAAATTGCGAGAAAGTAAATTTTTTCCTTATCCGGTTGTTCCTTTAAGTTTATCAGGTACAAAACCGCTGCTGCGATGAAAATTATTAGCAACGGAATTGCGACAGGATAAAAGGAGGTCGGTTCGGCGCTGCTTTGCTGAAAATAAAACGGATCGAAAAGGTCGAAAACAAGCTCGAATATTTTTCCGATTCCAGGCCGCTGCATCCAGCCGATGTTCTGCTCAACGCTGGATCCGGGTTCAGCAAATTTAGCTAAGGCGATTACCCACGGAACGAAAGCCACGACAGTAATCGCAAGCATTAGCAGCGTTCGCAGGATTTTTATTCGCTGCGAGATCAGAATCAGCGATACCTCGGATAACACCACGAACCAGCCGAAATAGTGAGTGTTAACCAGAAAAATATTGACGATGACCAACATCCAAAAACTTTTCCCCCGAAAGTAATATCGAGAAAAAAGCCAGACGGACATCACCGACAAAAATAGGAGCAGGCTGTACGTCCGAACTTCCTGTGCGTATTTGATCAACGCCCCGTTAACGGCGAAAAGTCCGAACGTGACGATGACCGCGGGCGGCCGCAGCTTCAATTCCCTGCACAGCATCCACAACGGGAAAAGTGCGAGGATCGAGAAGATAACCGGGAGCAGTCGAAGCCAAAACACACTTTCGCCGCCGATGCCGATCCAGATTTTGAGCATGAAGTAGAACAAAGGCGGGTGAATAAGATCTTTGGCAATGAACGGGATTATCTCGGACCAGGGATGCTCGGCGGCGTGAACGCTGAATATTTCGTCGAACCAAAGACAGGAATCCGAAAGCCGCCAAAATCGAAGGGCGATGTAAATTAGAGCAAGCGCTCCCAGAAGAATTGCCGATCGTTTTGGCATGTCGGTGTACACCAGGTCTTTTAACAATCAGGCAGTTTTCTGCTGCTGCTACTTCCGCTTTCCTAATTCTTCTTCTTGTTCCTCTTATTCTGTGGTAAAACCCGATTTTAACCACTGATGAAGATGAATAAGAGGAAAGCAGATGAAAAGAAAACAGTTCAGAGTTTTACGCCATCGCAAAGTGTTCCGTCGATGCTGGTGTAGAAAAGCTGAACTTCTTTGAACGTATCGGTGTCCCGGCAATATGAGAGACAGCGGTCGTAGGGTTTGGAATAGATG
>JABFSB010000201.1 GCA_013140875.1 Acidobacteriota bacterium | reverse complement strand
TTCCAGGCAAAAGCGGTTCGGATTTCGGGAATCGTCATTTGGTGAGACAATTACGGCAAAAACAAAATGAGCCGTATGTCACTCAAGAGCAACAATACGGCGTCAGTTCCCTTAGTTATCGCGAAAAACGCGAAAGTTCGCTCTCCTTATTCCGATTTACGCAAGCGACGACGGGCAGCAAAACCAACCCCGGCGAGTCCGGCACTAAAAAGCAGAATCGAAACCGGCTCGGGCGTAGGAACGGTTTCATTACAATCTCCGTAAGTGCGTTCTTCGTCAGTGTCAAGAGCGTTACGGTCATAATCGATATCGCACCGCTTTGTCTTTCTTTGGGTTTTCGTCTCTTCGGCTTTGACGGCAATGCCGCTGACCGCCGTAAAGGCAATCAACAGACTTAAGGATAATAAGATCTTAAATAGTTTTTTTCGCAACATGGCTTCTCCGGGGATAAAATTTTCAGATAAAGACAACTCCGAATCCTTCGTAAATTTTAGAAAACAAGAGTTAGCAAAATCTATAACGCTAACTGCAAAGACTCATCGCGGAGAGAATTCTTCCGTTAAGAATTTTCGCGGTTAACCGTTTACCCGTTTTTCCGATATAGAAATAGACCCAGAGCCGTTCCATAACTTCGGACGACGCAAGGAATAGTCTCAAACGATTTCTCGACTATAGAACTCTAAAAAGCAAAGTTCTGTATTGTGGATTACAGAGAGCGAGATTTTTTCCTAAAATGCCGTTCGAACGATAAAGATCGTCGATTCGCCCCCAACATTTTCTATCCCTTACTGTAGCCTGGATTACAGATAGGCGTTTTTATAACATGCTAAGATTTCGCAACGAACGCCTAGTCGATAGGATCGGACGCAGATAAAAGTCGTGGTTGGATCTTTTTTTGCGAGAGCGTCGGATGCGGCCTTTACGCAGTCTGCCGGACGACCTTAAGTTTGAAAAAAGCCCGGAATCAAAGTTTAGGATTGCCAACCATCGTTTTGATTCCGAGCCCAGTTGTTTTCACCATACTCACAGCAGTCTGTGTGTATGCCCTTCTTAAAACTTCAATTCGTTAAACATTCCAATTTCTTTAGTGTGTGATTCTCCGCAGATAATTCATAGCAGTGCGTCCGATTGCAGCCGTGAGAAAAATTGTCGCAATTCTCACTTACCCTGAATCCCGAGGTTTTTCATCCTTCTATACAGATGGCTGCGATCGACGCCCATGTCGTCGGCGGCCTTTGTGACATTGCCGTCGAACTCGCCAAGTTTGTGCAGGATAAACTCGCGTTGATATGCATCGGTCGCCTCGCGAAACGACGGAAAGCGGAACGTGGATGCGGGACGTTCGCCGGTCGAGCCGAGCTTAGGAAGATCATCGACGGTAACCTTTTGTCCGCTTTGCATAATGACGATCCGCTCGATCGTATTTTTAAGTTCGCGGACATTGCCTGACCAAACATTATCCTGCAGCGAATCCATCGCGTTCTTTGAAAAGACCTTGGCTTTTTTTCCGTAATCCGCGGAGAACTTCCGGTTGAAATGTTCGACCAGCACGGGAACGTCTTCAACGCGTTCGCGAAGGGGCGGAACTTGAAACGGAATTACATTCAGCCGGTAAAATAGGTCGTGGCGAAAATTGCCATTCTCGATCAGGTCCTCCAGCGGCCTGTTGGTCGCCGAGATAACGCGCACATCGACCTTGATTGCCGTGTTGCTTCCAACCGGTTCGAACCTCTGCTCTTCCAGAACGCGGAGCATTTTTGCCTGCACCCGCGGCGACATATCGCCTATTTCATCAAGGAAAAGCGTGGCGCCGTCCGCTACCTCGAACTTCCCTTTTTTTGAGGTTGTCGCACCCGAGAAAGCGCCCTTAGCGTGGCCGAAAAGTTCCGATTCGACCAGTTCTTCAGGAATTGCGGCGGAGTTTATCTCGACAAACGCCGCTCCCTTTCGCTTCGATTGAGAGTGGATCGCGCGAGCGACCAGTTCTTTCCCCGTGCCGCTTTCACCCGAAATCAAAACGCGTCCGTCAGACGGAGCAACGATCGCGATCTGCTTTCGCAAGGCCCGCATCGCAACCGATTCACCAACCATCACATATTCTTCCGCCAGCTCCTTCTGCAGTTGCTCATTCGCCCGTTCCAATTCACGCTGTCGCACAGCGTTCTTAACGGTCAGAATCGTGCGCTCCAGGCTCAGCGGCTTTTCGATGAAGTCGTAAGCACCAAGTTTGGTAGATCTTACCGCCGTCTCGATATTGCCGTGACCGGAAATCATAACGACCGCCGAATCATTTCCCTCCTCCCGCAATCGCTTTAGCGTTTCAAGTCCGTCGATTCCCTTGCCGAGCCAGATATCCAGCAGAATGCACGCGAAGCTCTGCCCATTTACCAACTTAAGACACGCCTCGCCTGAAGCGGCCGTCTCGACGGCGAATCCCTCATCTTCAAGCACACCCGAAAGCGTTGCCCGGATTCCGGGTTCATCATCGACAATTAAAATGGAATGCTGCATATGGAACTATGCCGAAACCGGTAACTCGACAATAAACTTTGCCCCGCGGGGCTGGTTCGGCACTGCTTTTATCTTGCCGTGATGCTCGGAGACGATACGATTCACGATTGCCAAACCAAGACCGGTGCCGCGGCCTTTGGTTGAGAAATAGGGTTGGAACAGCTTCTGAAGATCGGCCGGATCGACGCCGTTTCCGTTATCCGAAACCTCGGCAACTATCAGGTCGCGGGCCGTTTCGTGCCGCGTTGAGATGATGATCTCGCGTCTTACGCCGTCTTCGCCGGGAGCCTCGATCGCGTTATCGACCAGGTTCACGAATACCCGCTTTAACTGCTCTTCGTCGAGCATCGTGGCGGGGATTTCGTCGGCCAGTTTAAGTTCGATCACAGCTTCGCCCGTGCGGTCGATGTATAGACTTGCCGCCTGACGGGCAATCTCGTTAATGTCGCCCGGTTCAAGTTTTACGTCCGGAAGCCGGGCGAATCGCGAGAACTCATCGACCATGGCCTTCAGGGTTTGAACCTCGCGGAGGATCGTGTCGGTTCCGTCCGCAACCACCTGGGCGTTTGCGGCATCGACGGCAACGGGTCTGAGGCTGATGCCGGTCAATGCCGCCTCAGGCCGCACGGCAAATCGCTTGGCGATCCGTTCGGCCGAAAGCTGGATCGGCGTCAGCGGGTTCTTGATCTCGTGGGCCATTCGTCTTGCTACTTCCTGCCAGGCTGTCGCACGCTGGGCGGCGAGCAGTTCCGACAGGTCTTCGATCACCAGGACGGCCCCGTTTATTTCGGGCAGTGCGGTCGCGGTTATGGCAACCGGCAGACCTTCCTTCGGATGGTCGCTTTCGACGTTCTCGACCCGCAGTTTTATCTGATCGGAGGCATGGCCGATACGTTTTGAACTGGATATAAGCCGGTCAAACGCCGCCCTGTCCGGCTCGTTCAACAATTTCCCAAACTCGACACCGCGATACTTTCCAGGGTCGAGCTTCAATATCAGCCTTGCGGCGGGATTTATCGTATCGACTCTATTTTCGGCGTCAACCGATATTACGCCGGTCGGCAAAGACAGCAACACCGTCTCGATATATCGGCGACGCTCGGTCAGTTCCGCCGAATTTCCTTCGAGCTTTGCCGACATCTCGTTAAAGGTCGAAACGAGTAACGCCAGTTCGTCCTCGGCGAGCACATCGACTCGATGGCCCAGGTTTCCGCGTGCTATTTCTTCCGCACCCTCGGCAAGCGCGCGGATCGGTCCTGTCAGTTCACGGGCAATATAAAACGCGGTCCATGTCGAAGCGAATATCAGCAGAAACGTGAGCACGCCCAGGGTCAGCAGGCCGATCTGCCTAACCCACACGTTTTGCTCCTTTAGCTTGTCGAATTCACTCAGAGTCGAATAAACCATCTGTCCGACGCTTTCCGCGGAACGCGGTTTTGTTGCGAGGATGATCCTGCGTCCGTCGGTCAGCGACGCGGCTGCGGCATCTACGCCGACGCCGTCGCGCAGCACGGGATCGTCGAACTTTGCCGATCGAATCAGGCTCAATTCCGGAGCGGAACTTAGGCCCGGATCCATCGAGCTGGCGGCAATT
>JABFSB010000487.1 GCA_013140875.1 Acidobacteriota bacterium | reverse complement strand
ATTCACGGCATAGCCGACCAGAAACCCGACGCCGACCGCCATGAAGCCGATCTGAAAATTGGTCGCATACGAGATAGCGGCCCAAATAACTGCCGCGATTAGCGAAGAACCGAGTCCGGCCAGCATAGCCAAAGGCAAGCTTTGCTCGGCTTGTCTTGCATTGACCAGTTGTTCAAGCTTTGCCGCATCGACCCGTGTGTTTTGAGCCTCGGCCGGCTCCGGCGTTATGGAATAGCTCATAAATGATCTGTCTATTTGCGGATCAGAACAACCGGCGATTGCTCGGCGTCCAGTATTTTTGTGAAGAAATCTTTTACCCCAGCATATTTTTCGGGGGCGATTATTCCGCGGTTCATCGTGATCGAACGGGTAAAGACGAGCTTTCCGTCTTTTGCCTCATAGTTGGTTACGTATTTACCAAAAGCCGTTTCGAGCGAAACCGGGCTGGGAACTTCGTCAACGGAAAATCCGGCGGGTAGTTGAAAAGTCACGGTTTCCCGCATCGAGTTCGAATCCAATTCGATCGGGTTGACGCGCTTGGGTTCGGTAAGGAAAACGGCATTCCGGCGTCCGACGATCACGGGCTTAAAAACCAGCAGCCGGTTCTGCATCAGCTGCCCGTAGCTGGGTGCCGAAAACTCGACGTCAAGGTCATAGCCCGCCTGGGCCTGCCGGTCGCGGGTTTCTATATTTACAAGTTTTGCTCCGGTCGCTCCGCGCGTCAGCCAGCCCTCGATCACCTTTCTAAAATCGCTTGATGAAAGGCCGCGCTGTTCGCGCCGAAAATAAGCGGAGGTCTGTCCGCTCGCTTTTTCGCTTATCTTGCCCGTGATCGCACCGCTATCGTTCAGGTTCACGGTAATGTTTCGTTCCAACCGGTCGGCGTCCGCCGCCACCGGCATGGTCGCGATACCACCGTTTTCGCCGGCCACGATAAGACCATTGCTGCCCTGAAGATAGTCGGGAAGATCGCCCACCGGCGTAAATGGATCGGTGGCGTCAAAGATGAGCAGGCGGCCCAGTTTGTCGTGGTTCATTACGGTGGGCGCCGAGGTGGAATCGGAAACTTTGATCGCGATGATGCAGTGGTTGAACTGCCTCGGTGAAGCCCATTCCTTTCGGACGAAAGTCGGATCACCCGAATAGATGGCGATCGGATAAGCGTCGATCTTCAAGCTTCGCAGCAACGCCCGCATGAGGTTTGCTTTGTCCTTGCAGTCTCCATAGCCGCGGCTTAAGACGAGATTCGATGCTCGCGGTTTGTATCCGTTACCGTGAGCGACGCCGATGTCTATCGAGATATATTGCAGGTTCTGAACGTAGGAACCGATAGCCTGAATTTTCTCAAGCTCCGTTTTAGCGGAAGCCGTCAGTTCGCGGGCCTTGATCGCTATTGCATCATCGATGACGACCTGCGGATCGTAAAGCGACGTTGCCCAATTCGAGACGTCAAGCCAGTTTGCAAAAGCTCGGTTGACGGCCTGTGTCGAGTTATCGGGCGAATAGTTTACCGCTATCCGCGGCGCCAGATTTTCGACCGCCGGACTTAAAGGCTCGGGCGGGATCGGTGCCAGGTTCCGCATTTCCCAAACGTAATTAGAGCCGGTCACCGCAGGTTTGACGTCCGCCCCGTTGAACGTTATGCTCGACGCCTTCCAGCCTTGCGGCAACGTGAGCGTATACCGCGACATAACGGCGGGTAATCTGCTCTGAAACTGCCAGGTGTCCTGGTAGAAAAGCGGCGTATCTTCATTAACGACCGTATAACCGAAAATATGACCGGTGTCGACTTCGTCCGATGCGTCGATAACCTTGATGCGTCCTTCGTTGTAGACATCGTCCTGATCGGCGATTATGTCCAGGATCTTTTCTTTGCTGAAATACTTTACCGTGCCGTCCGGCCTGATGACCCATGCTTCGATCGAACGCACCTTACCGGCGCTCACGAGATAAAACGCGCGTGCGATCGCAAATCTGCGGCCTTCGCGGTTCAGCAATTTGATCGCGTAGTTTTCGACCGTTATCAGTTTGCCGTCCGTGCCCAGCGTCACCTGCTGCTCATCGTGAAGCACGACCGCCGGTACGTCCTTTTCATAAACAGGCGGTTTGGCAAGCGATGCCTGCTTCATCCACTGAGGTGCTTGATCGTCGGCAAAGATCGCACCGGCGAAGAAAATCACAAGGAAAACAGCCTTTATGGCCAAGGCAAAAGTGCGTGGTACGTTTTTCATTTTACTGCTCCAAAATTACTGGCCTTTCTGCTTTAGTGATATCGCATGGGTATCCGCCTTGTGAAATGCATCGAACAGAGCCTTTAAAGGTGTATAGGCCGTGACCGGGAAAACGATCTTTCCGCCGCCGCCAAAATAGAAAGATCTTTTGTACCGCAACGTATTCGATTCCCGAACGACGGACATCTGTATCCGGTCTTTTCCTATACTTCCCGTATCTTTGACCTCGGCCGGAGAATCGGCGCCGTCCAGTTCATAACCTTCAGGCAGCTTGACCTCGATCTCGTCTTCTTCCGACCACGGGTATGGAAAATACATTTTGTAGGTACGGGTAGAGGACGTGAAGACGGGCGTCGAGCCAAACTCGAAGAAGCCCGGTTGAAGGATCAGCCGCTTGCCGGCCTTTTGGGCATAGTTCGGTACGCGGACCTTCATTGAATAGGTCAGAGGTTTAGTGCTGTCGTCAAAATGCTCGATAGACAAAGCGCTTATCTCGGCCGTGTTTATCTTCCGCTTAATCTCGTTCTTGATCAGCTCTTCCCTGCGGGCTAAAGAGTCTCTTGCCTGGTCACGCCGGCGCGAGATTCCCTGATGCCCTTCGTACTCGAGCTTCATTTCCCCCTCGAGCGTCCCGTCGGCACCGAGTCGAAAATTTCCTGTCCGCTTTGCTTTGGACTTTGATAGGTCCGACGACGGTACCGTTTCCCACAGATGGCCTTCTTCGCCGACCAGCATCGCACTGACGCCTTCGCGATTCCAGGGCACCATTGCGTAAGGCATAAACGGAGTACAGGGATCGAAATATTTCCACTCACCGCCGATCTTTACCGCAATGCCGGACATTTGAACGAATCCGGCAAAAGGGTATCTTTCCGGCGTAAAAAAGTTGTCGCTTCGATCGCCCGCTAAAACGATTTTGGTTTCCAACCCGGCGGCCTTGGTCATCGCGGCAAAGAGCATATCGAGATGAAACGAATTCCCGACGCCCCGCTTCAAGGCATCGTCGGCATCCTCAACGTCCATTTTATCTATCTGTTCTTCAGTATAGGTCGTGTCGAAAGCAATGTTTCGCATTCTCTTTTGGACAAAGTCATAGATGCGTCGAACTTTTTCGTCATCGGAAGGAATACCGGCGGTCAACTCCGCCGTTTTTGCTTTGACCGACTTTGTGGATTTTGCGAATTTACCCGAAGCGAAACCCCAGTTTCGTGCCACAAAGGTCCACTGGAGCATCGAGGCAAGACCGTTATAAGAAAGGTAAACCCAGCGGCGGACCTCATCGTCCGGGGGCATATACGGCTCTTCCTTAAACGCGGGTACGTTTGTCATTACAGCATACCGAAAGCCGTTTTGGTCCTCGGTAAAACGCGTTTCCTGCATGTTGTAGGAATTAAAAGCCAGTGACGCATTGGCATTTGGTCGAACATAGTACGCGACACGCTGCATAGGAATGTCTCGCTGAAAAATAAGGCGTTCGCCGCCGGCGGAATCACCCTTAATGGTTTCGCTGTACTGATATTCGACGATGACTCCGGGTTCTATGCCCGGTACGGCGAATGACTTTGCAAGCAGGCGCTGTTTTCCTTCTTTGGCTATCTCCCGTTCGAAAATATCGGTCGATTTAAGCTCTACTATCGAGCCGTCAGGCCGGATCACGCGGGCCGCAACGTTCTCAACCTTTTTCCCTTTCATAAAGGGAATGTCCATTTTGGCAAACCGCTCGCGTCCGCGTTCGGTGAAGATCTTTACTCTGACGTAGTGATCGTAAGAGAGCTTGTTCGACTTCTTGTCGTCGAGCCGAACTTCCCAAAAGATCGCTTCGGCGTCCGCGTCCGGCTCGACAAGCGGCTTTGTCATCTGCAATTCGGCCGGCGTGACAGGGCGCCATATTATCGGATCGTCAATGCCATGCGCGATAGAGGGCAAAATAACGATCAGTAACGCGAAGCAGGTTAAGACGGAATTTGTGCTTGGCCGTGGGCGATGATCTAACATGATTTAAAGAAAAGCGTTGCGGACCGGTACGATCAAAATGTCTTACCGGCCCGCGAAAGAACGTGACTAAAGCTGCTTGATAGTGAGCATATGCGTATCCGCATTATGGAACGCGTCAAACAGACCCTTTAACGGCTGATAGCTGCTTGCCGGGAAAAGAGTGTAGCCCTTGCTGCCGAAAGAGAACCTTCGCTTATACACAAGGACTCCGTTCTTCTGATCGGCTCCCACTTGTATATTCAGGCTGCTGATATTGCTAGGATCGGCGATAGGCCGTGGAACATCCGCGTTGTCCAGCTCGAATCCTTTTGGAAGCTTCAACTCAATGTCGTCCTCCTCGGACCATGGGTGGTGAAAGAATATCTGATATTTGCGCGTGGCCGTGGAAAATGCCGGTGATGATCCCGATTCAAACACGCCCGGTTGAATGAACATTCGCTTTCCGGTCTTTTGGGCGTACTTGGGAACGACGATCTTATATTTATAGGTGAATGGTTTCTCGGGGTCCGACACGTTTTCGATCGACATCTCGGACAGCTCTGCCGTGCTCAGTCCTTTCTGGACCATGTCTTTCAGCATCTCTTCCTGCTTGCTTGCTGATTCTTTATAGTTGTCGAGCTTGAATTCGTTAGACAGGTGTCCGGTGTATTCGATCTTAACGGTTCCGGTCAGCGTTCCATCTTCGGACAGCGTAAACTTGCCCGTACGTTTCGCGACCGATTCCTGCGGAGAGGAGTAAGGCGTTTCGGTTGTGACGTAGTCCTTGTAACCCAATAAAAGCACCGAAGTAGCTTCTTCATTCCAAGCAAGCAAGCCGTATGGAACAAACTTGTCGCCGGGGGAATAGTACTTCCATTTCCCGTTGATCTTGACCGCAACCGATGAAAAATGTATGAAAGACTCGTGGGCCTGGCCCGGATCGAAGAACTTTTCACTGCGGTCGCCCCCGAATGCCAGCCGCGTCTCGTACCCAAGGGACGTCGCCAAGGACGCAAAAAGCTCATTTATGTCGGTAGTTGTTCCCTGCAGACGCTTGTAGGTGTCCGCAGTCGACTTGTTAGGTTTAACGTCGTCTTTTTGCTCCTCGGTCAGCGAAGTGTCGAACGAAATGTTCTTGACGTTCGTCTTACAAAAAGCAAAAAGCTTTGCCATCTGTTCTTCAGGGTCGGTTACACCGGCCGCTATCGTTGCCGCCGCCGCTTTCAATTCCTTTCCGGGTTTCAGGGTGTCCTTGATCTCCCAGTTTTTAACAATGCTGTATCCGGCCCGAGACCAAAAATCGTTTGCCGTCGAGCTTTTCGCGGCGTCGGTATAATAAAGCAGCAGCCAGGACCTTACCTCGTCCTCCGGCGGCATATTCGGCTCTTCCTTAATTGCCGGGACGTTCTCCATCGACGCCTTGTAGTACCCGTTCTTGTCCTTTACGAATTTGTTGTCGGACATGTTGAACGTTAAGTATTTGGCGTTCATCGCGGGCTTAAAGTAATAAGCCTTGCTCCGCACCGGCACGTCGTGCTGGAAGATCATTCTCATGTCTTCGGCAGAACCGTACGTGTAGACTTCCTGATATTTGTATTCGACAACAACGCCCGGTTCGATATTCGGAATGGCGAAGGATTTGGCCCGGACCTTGATCTTGTCGGTCTTGGCGATCTCGCGGTCGAAAACGTCGGCTTTAGCGAGTTCTGAAACCGTTCCGTCGACCTTTGTCACCCGGGCCATTATGTCCTTTATTCGAATACCTTTGCGGAAGGGAATATCGACCTTACTATATTTTTCGCGTCCCCGCTCGGTGAAGATCTTCACGCGGACGTAATGCTTCATAACCAGATTCTCGGTGCTGTCATCGACGCGTATTTCCCAAAACAGCACTTCGGCATCGGCATCCGGCTCGACAACAGGCGTCGTTGCCGTCCGATCCTCGACACTTAACGGCCGCCACTCCTTATCCTGAGCAAAGGCGGAAAAAACAAAGAGGCAGGCAAGCAGGGCCAACGAAAAACACAGCTTTCGCAGCGTGAGAGATGTCATAAAGAAAACTCCGGTCTAATTTTTATTTCGAAAGGGTTACGATTCTAACTACGGCATCGCTTTTGTTAAGAATTTGAGCAGGTGGTCCTGTCGGGTAAAGGGCCAAAGGACCTGCCTCTCAATCCGTTATTCTATACAATTACTTAGGAAAGTGTAAAGAATTTTCATTGAAATCCGGGTTAACGGGTGCCTATGTTATAATCCCGCATTTATCATTTCATTTCTTAGGTGGAGAAAATAAATGTCAGTTGATTATTCGAAAATACAGGAGCTGCTCGGCGCGGATGCCGATTCGCTTTTGAATCATGTTTCCAGGACTGTCCCGAAGGAGAATTTACAGCTGCCGGGCGGTGATTTTGTGGATCGGGTCTGGACGGACTCGGACCGCTCGCCGACCGTGCTGCGCAGCCTGCAAACGCTGAACGACAACGGGCGTCTCGCCGGAACCGGTTATCTTTCGATCCTTCCGGTCGATCAGGGCATCGAGCATTCGGCCGGTGCGAGTTTTGCTCCGAATCCGCAGTATTTCGATCCGGCTAACATCGTAAAACTGGCGGTCGAAGGCGGATGTAACGCGGTTGCGTCGACGTTCGGCGTGCTTGGTGCGGTTGCCAGAAAATACGCACACAAGATTCCCTTCGTGGTGAAGATCAATCACAACGAATTGCTGACCTATCCGAACCGCTTCGACCAGGTCATGTTCGGCACTATCGATCAAGCCCGAAATATGGGGGCAGTCGCGGTCGGGGCGACGATCTATTTCGGCTCGGATGAATCGACGCGGCAGATCACCGAAGTTTCCGAGGCGTTTGCTTACGCCCACGAACTCGGGATGGCGACGATACTTTGGTGCTACCTTCGCAACCCGAAATTCAAGGGTGCCGAGGGTGATATGCACACGGCCGCCGACCTGACGGGACAGGCAAATCACCTCGGCGTAACGATCCAGGCGGATATCATCAAGCAAAAGCTGCCCGAGCGTAACGGCGGCTACAATATGCTGAACGTCGAAAGCAGCTATGGAAAAACGAACCCGAAGATCTATTCCGAGTTGAGTTCCGACAACCCGATCGATCTTGTCCGTTATCAAGTAGCGAACTGTTATATGGGCCGCTGCGGACTTATCAATTCAGGCGGCGAATCGAAAGGTGCGGGCGATATGGCCGATGCCGTTCGTACCGCCGTTGTAAACAAACGCGGCGGTGGAACCGGCCTTATCTCAGGCCGCAAAGCCTTCCAACGGCCGATGGCGGAAGGCGTCGAATTGCTCAACGCCATCCAGGATGTGTATCTCGCAAAGGAAATTACCGTAGCCTAAGTTAGAGATTTTTACTATTTGTAATAGAATATCGCCCGGCAAACCAAATGCCGGGCTTTTTTGTTCGAGCGGCCGTTGTCACGGCAAGTCGGGTAAATCAGCTCTTAAGACCCTCTCTTAGTTAAATCCTTTTCTTGGCCCTTATCTAAAAAAATGACCAGTAAAAAAAGTGATTTGTTGAAATACGCTTTTGTACCAACAGTAATAGTCTTGTTTCTGGCGGTCTATCCGCAACTGAACATTTGGCTGGCGAAGGGCTCAAGTTGGAACGGTGCCTACGTGGTTTCGAATTATGACGAGGTGGCGTACTCGGCCTACGTTAACGCCTTGATCGACGGACGGCCGCGAAAAAACGATCCGTTTATCGGCCGAGACGACATTGAGGCGGAATCTCTCTATTCGCTTCAGTTCGTGCCGGCATATTCCATTGCCATTCCGGCCCGCGTTCTGGGCCTTTCGGCCTCGACGGCTTTCGTCGCGCTTAATTTCATTATCGCTATACTCTCGTCGCTGGTTATATTTTTCCTTTTGCGATCAGTGACAAATGACGACCTTATATCCGCGGCCGGGGTTTTGGCAGTGCTGTGTTTCGGCACGGCGATAGCCTTTCAAGGAGAGCTGCAGCACAAGATCCTTGGCAATTATCTGTGTGATTTCTTCCCTTTCCTGCGCCGATACCAGCCCGGCTTTGCATTTCCGATCTTCTTCGCATTTTGCATTTCCGTCTGGACGATGTTCACGGTTGAGGATAAAAGAAAGGCCCTCTTCTATTCGCTGATGTCCGGTTTCATTTTTGCCGTTCTGGTATTTTCCTATTTTTTCCTTTGGACAACGGCATTGGCTTGGTTTATATGTCTTGCCGTGCTTTGGTTTGCGGGACGCAAGGAAGAAAAGCGGCGGACGATTCTGGCCGCTGGAATCGTCGGCATTTTCTCGATAGCCTCGATCGTTCCTTACTTTCTGATGCTTGCAAACCGTCCAAAGAATATGGACGACACCCAGTTGCTTGCATTAACCAGGATGCCGAATCTTTTCGAGATACCCGAAGTTATAGGAGGGCTGATACTCCTGGCTATTTTCCTTTTGATCAGAAAAGGAAAAATCGCCTTTTCTTCGCCCGAAGTCATTTTTGTTTTATCGTTTGCGCTTACGCCATTCGTCCTTTTCAATCAGCAAATAATTACCGGTCGTTCCCTGCAGCCGGTTCATTATGAGATCTTTATCGCGAATTACACGACGATGATCGCAATTGTTCTATTCGCCTGGCTTAGTGCAAAAGCTATCTGGGGTGACAACGCACGGACCAAAATTAGACGCGGAATGCTTTACGTCGGCATGGCCGCGGTAATCTGGGGATTTATCGAATCTACTGCAACGGCAGCCCGAAACGCCGGATTCGAGAGTCTTCGCGATGATGCCATGCCCGTGCTGCATTATCTGCACGAACAGCAAAAGAACGAGCCGCCGGTCGGTGGACACTATCCCGCCGTTATCTCAACAAACTTGATGGTCGCCGATTATGTTTCGACCGTAACGTCTTACCGATCGCTTTGGAACGCTCATTCGAATTCGACCGGCGGAATAAATGCCGACGAAAACAAGCAGCTCTTTTACCGCTATCTTTATTACTCGGGTTTTAATGAAGAAGATGTCGCAAAAGCCCTTGACGAAAACCTATTTGAGGTGAAGGCGGCGCTTTTTGGCGGCGGCCGAGCGGTTTCCGAGCTTGATAAAAATGCCGCGCCCATAACCCGAACGGAAGCGTTAGCGGCAATCAGAGACTATTCGAAATTTCGCGAGTCGTTCGACCGGACAAAGGCTTCCGACCCGCTTCTCTCATACATAATCGTCCCGACCAAGGCCGAGCCCGATTTTCAAAAGCTCGACCTGTGGTATCAACGTGACGACGGCAAAGAGTTCGGTCTGTTTAAGATATACAAACTTCGGCTTAAGCCATGACCATTCACTTTTTCGAATAGCTTCGATAGATCGTCTCGATCCAGGCATCGGTCTTGATAAATCCCGAGCCGGCTTCCTTGAATTTTTCGGGCAGGCCTGCTTTTTTGATCTCATCCAGCGATTTCCCGGCCTTCATTGCGTCTTGAACGATCTTCGAAGTTTCGACCAGAACGGAGTGATAAGCTTTAAGGTCATCAACCGTCGCCACCGGCCCGTGTCCCGGAATCAGCTTCGCGTCGGCCGGGATCTGCCCGATCAAAGTACCGATGTTATTGATAAGGCCTTGCACGCTGCCGCCGCTGTCGATATCGACGAACGGGAACCGCCCGACAAAGAAATCGTCGCCAAGATGCACAACATTCGCCTTGACGAAAAAGACCACAGTGTCACCGTCCGTATGTCCGTGTGGGAAATGGGCAGCCTTGACCTCTTCGCCATTGAAAAATATCGATATGCTTTCGGTGTACGTCAAAAGCGGCAGGGCAACGGCCGGGTAAGGCGCGGTTTTGTCGCCGAATATCACCGGCGGGTCGAGCAGCCGCTTTCTGACGTTTTCGTGGGCAATGATGGTTCCGGTTTTGCCGAACATCTCGTTGCCCTGGGTATGATCGCCGTGCCAGTGCGTGTTCAGGATATATTTGGGTGTCGCGGACCCAAGTTCCTTCAACGCCGCACTCAGCTTCTCACCTACTGCCTTGTAATCGTCATCAACGATCAGGATACCTTCCATCCCGACCAGTGCTCCGATGTTCCCTCCACGTCCCTGCAGCATATAGACATTGCCGTTCACTTTTGACGTTTTTACGACCACGTCCTGGGTTTGGGGAAAATGACTGTTATCGCCGTGAGCGAACAGCGAAGATGCGGAGAAAATCAAGGCTACTAGAAAAGCGATCCCTCGTTGCATATATACTCCTTCCGTATTAGATTATTGGCGTCCAAAAAAGTAAATGATAGCAGATATTCGCAACGGTTTATCCGAGGTGAATGAATTTTGGCACGGAGTCGCTTTTTACGCGGCAGGCCAATTTGAAAAGAGGAGCATGACGAAAATGAAAAGAACGTTGTTGATCACGGTAATGGTCCTGGCGAGCGGAGTTTCGGCTTTTTCACAATCAAACGGCAAATCACTCTACCAGCGGCTTGGCGGTTATGATGCCATTGCCGCCGTCTCCGACGAGTTTGTCGGCCGTCTCGGCAAGAGCAAGAATCTGTCGCGTTTTGTTGTTGGTTTAAGCGATGATTCGAAAAAGAAGCTTCGGCAGCATCTGGTCGATTTTCTATGTAACGCAACGGGCGGTCCGTGCCTTTACCTGGGCCGCGACATGAAAACCGTCCACACGGGTCTGGGCATAACCGAAGCCGATTGGAAGGAAAGTGCGGAAGCGTTGACCGCTACGCTCGATAAGTTCAAAGTGCCGGCAAAGGAAAAGGCCGAGGTCCTTACGGCCGTCACGGCATTAAAAAAAGACATTGTCGAGAAGCCGTGATTTTGAAAGGCGTTAGTCTGCGGTTGTCACGTTAATTCTTAGATACTATCCATTTAGAAATGGGTTCATGACCCGTTCGCGCCCGACTGTGGTGTCCGGTCCATGCCCGCAGCAAACGGCATATTCGTCGGGCAGCGAAAGTATGTTTTTGTTGATCGAATCGATAAGCTGCTCGTAATTTCCGCCCGGCAGATCGGTCCGGCCGATCGTGCCGCTGAAGAGGCAGTCGCCGGTGAAAACCGTTTTCTCGTTTTCTTCGACCAAAACGATGTGTCCGAGCGTGTGGCCCGGACAATGCCGGAACTGAAACCTCAAATCGCCTACCTCAAGAATATCTTTATGTTCGGCGAACCGCGTTATTTTGGGGGGATCGGCATAATCCATTCCCATCGCGGCCAGTTGGTGCGGTTGAATGCCCATCATCAACGGCTGCTGCGGCAAAGCATAATAGAGGTCGGCCTCGTCGCGATGCGCAACGATTTCAGCCTCCGGAAAATTTTCATGTAAATACGCCGTACCGCCAACGTGATCCAAGTGCCCGTGTGTCAGGCAAATCGCCGCAAGCTCATACCCGTGTTCTTCAATAAAAGCCACAACTTCGGGTGATTCTTCGCCAGGGTCGATACAGATTGCCTGACCGCTCTTTTGGCAGGCGATAACTCGCGTGTTTTGCTGAAACGCCGTTTGAACAAATTGTTGAACTATCATTCTTCGATCAGCTTAGCAACATACGGCTCAGGGTCGAAATTGCCGCTGGTTCGGCCCCGAAGCACGAACAAAATGGCCTCTCTATAGGTGTCTTTGTCCGGAACACCGGTAAAACAAGGCATTTCCTTTTCTGTGAGGCTGAGATAGCAATTCATGCAATTCAGCAGCATCCATAGCAATATCTCGCTATCCGTGCCTAACGGGTTGTGCTTGACTATCGCGGCCCGGTCTTCGGCGATGCCTTCACATAATCGCTGAAACTCTTTTTCCGATATGTTTCCCATGCTCGTTTGTCTCAAATCATACACAATCAGTCATTTTGGGTGAATCGAAAACGAACACAATGTACGGTGGATTTCGGAATCTGTACTGAAATAGAACAAGCATACTTCGTCCCTGAAACTCCTAAAGTCCTATAAAGCCGACGTTTTCACATTTTCTCCATCGTGGCACGGACGTTGCAAACCGGAGAGCATTGATAGGACATCTTCGTCACTGACGAAAATCAACACAAGCTCCAGGGTAACAACGAACGCAGGGAAGGCCGGGGCCGGGTCGAAAGATCGGGCCCCGGACGAAACAACAGGGCTAAAAGGTTGATTTTTGAAAGCTTTGAGGAAAGGAACGGATCGCTTGGGGGTAATCTTCGCGTGTGGGCACGAAGACTGAACCGTTCCTTTCCTCAAACTGTTCCGTCGAGAAATTTTGTTATTTGAAAACTGCGAACCGATTCTCTCGATTCTTGTTTTATAGGGTGAACATCTTTCTACAATAATCTCGCTTACTCAGAGTGTCGGATACAGTTTTCAAAAAAGCCGGAATCCTTCCCGAGGGTTCCGGCTTTATTAATATTCCTCGTACATAAAATAGATCGAGTTTTTCATCCCGACCTTTTCATAAACACGCTGTGCATTTTCGTTATCTTGCTCAACATAAAGCCTGTAACCGCATACGTTTCCGCGTTTTGTGGCCTCGGATTTTACGAAATCGTAAAGGAGGCGATAAACGCCTTTTCCTCGGGCTTCGGGCACGATGTAAACGCTTTGTATCCACCAAAACCACTTGTTTCGCCAATCGCTCCACTCAAATGTGACCATCAGGCCGCCCACAATCGATCCCTGATCTTCCGCCACGACATAAAAACCCTTATTCTGATCGGAAAAAACCGCTGTGACGCCGTTCGTAAGAATTGCGGTATCAAGTGTCTTACCCTCGGTCTCAAGGGCCATTTTCTGGTTGAAATCGACCAGGGACGAGGCATCGGATCTTTCGGCTTTTCGGATGATCATTCTGAGAGGTTTGCCACGAATGCACGAATATGAGCCGCATTCCTGATTCGTGCATCCGTGGCGAATGTTCTTGGCCTGCTTGACGAACCCTGTAGCGACAACTAACCTAAAATGTTTTGCCCGCACCCCGATGTCCGACAAACTTCAGTTTGTCGCGGGTCCCAGACATTTCTTATGAAACTCAGTATACTTTATCA
>JABFSB010000313.1 GCA_013140875.1 Acidobacteriota bacterium | reverse complement strand
AGGTTTGAGGACGCGACGAATTTTCCGTGGGCGATGGCCGTGACGGCCACGGGCAACCCGGATTACGCATACAAAATGGGTGTCGTCACGGGCCGCGAAGCTCGGGCGATTGGCATTCAACACGTCTATGCACCGGTTTTGGACGTAAATAATAACGCCGACAATCCGGTGATCAATGTTCGCAGCTTTGGCGAAGACCCGGCCGATGTTGCACGGTTCGGCTCCGCATTTGCACAGGGCGTCCAAAGCCAACGGGTCATCGCGACCGCAAAACATTTCCCAGGCCACGGCGACACAGCGGTCGATTCGCACCGCGGCCTGCCGATAATTGAACTGCCGCGTGAACGTCTGAACACACTTGAACTCGCTCCGTTCAAAAGAGCTATCGACGACGGCATTGGCTCGATCATGATCGCGCATATCGCGTTGCCGCAGATCGACGGCGAAGAGATCACGCCGCTGAAAGAATATCGCGGAGGCGACGCCGAAGCCGGGGCCGAGATCGTTTCACAAAAGGCGACGATTCCGGCAACGCTTTCATCGAAGATCCAGACCGACATATTGAGAAAAGAACTCGGGTTCAAAGGATTGATCGTTTCCGACGCGATGTCGATGAGCGGACTTACCATCTATTTCACTCAGGAAGAAGCCGGCGTCCGCGCATTTCTTGCCGGCACCGACATACTCGAAAAACCTTCGGACGTGGACGCAATCCTGCGTGGCCTGAAAGCGGCTGTCACAAGCGGACGAATTCCGATGTCACGGCTTGATGAATCGGTCACGCGTCAGATTGCCTGGAAGCATGAACTCGGCTTGTTCAAAGAACGGATGACGCCGCTCGATCAGATCGATCGTATTGTCGGCAATGAGGAAACGCAGAAGCTGACGGACGAGATCGCGACAAAAGCCATCACGCTTGTACGCAACGACGCGAACTCCTTGCCCGTCGACCGCGCAAAAAAGATCGCCGTGCTCGGTATCTCAAACGGCTTCGACGGCCCGAATACGATGGGTTCGTTCGTCGGCACCCTTCGGTCGAACGGGCTGAAGTTCTCGCCCGCCTATCTGCAGGAAAATTCCTTGCGTGAACAGGTCGATGCCACCCGCAAAGCGGTGAACGAATCTGAAATTGTGATCGTCGGCCTCTACGGCCGCGTACGCTCAGGTGCAAAGAACAGCGTCGGCATTCCCGAAAACGGCGCCGCCATTCTGAGGGAAGCCTTGGCGTCCGGCAAACAAGTTATCGGCATCAGCTTTGGCAATCCGTATATATTGATTTCGTTCCCGGAAATGAAAACATATCTGGTGGCCTACGGAGATATGCCAAGCCTCCAACGCTCCGCCGCTCGTTCCGTTCTCGGCCTGCAGGACATCACCGGCAAACTGCCGATAACGCTGCCCGGACTTCATCCATGCGGAACCGGAATTCAGGTGGTGAAGAAGTAAGAGTTTTGCCGCGGATTTGCGCGGATAACGCAGATCAGAAAATTCTCTTTTTTCTTATCCGCGCTATCCGCATTAATCTGCGGCAAAAATATTCTTTATGACTTGGGAGATAGCAGATTTTCTCGAAACGGTAAACGACCGCCTCCACATCAACGGCGTCGATGCCGTCGAGCTTGCGCGTGAGTACGGCACGCCGTTGTTCGTTTACAGTGAGCCGCGCATCCGCTACAACATCGAACGCCTGAAGAAAGCCGCAGAAGTGATCGACCGTCCGCTGAAGCTTTGCTACGCGGCGAAAGCGATGTCCACGCTCGGCATTTTGCGTGCGGTGAAGGATGCCGGTTCGGATATCGAGGTGAATTCCGGCGGGGAGCTTTGGAAGGCGTTGAAGGCCGGCTTTACCGGCGAGCAGATAAATTACAACGGCAACAGCAAAGAGATTTGGGAACTGGAACTCGCGATCGAGAACGAGATCTACGCCATTCAGGTCGATTCGATTTATGAACTTTCTTTGATCGAACAGACTGCAAAACGCCTCGGCAAACGCGCAAACGTGAGCCTCCGCCTTGTACCCGAAATCAAAACGTCGACCCACAGCGGATTGCAGACGGCGATGGTCACGTCAAAATTCGGCATGATGCCGGACGAAGCTTTCGCCGCTTTTGCCAAATACAAAGATTCGCCCGACCTAAACATGTGCGGCATTCATCTGCACATCGGCTCGCAAAACCCCGAGCCGCAGGCTTACGTTGAAGCATTTCGGATGCTGACCGACAGCATGATGCGGATTTACGACGCGACCGGTATCAGGCTCAAGCACATAAACCTCGGCGGCGGGTTTCCGGTAAATTATTTGCGTGACAATCCGATTGCATCGCAATTTCCCACCGAACAACGCGAGATGTTCGCGGCGGATTTCGAACCCGCCGATGCGGTCGGCGGTGCATGGAGAGAAGCCAGACAATTCGCAGACGATTGCGGATCATCGCACTTATTCGACGACCTGACACTGTTACTCGAACCGGGAAGAAGCATCATCGCCGACGCCGGAATCTGCCTTACGACCGTTCGCAATGCGAAACAACGCCCGATCGATAATGGACAGCGGACAATTGATAATGGACAATCCGAACATGAAAAATTGTCCACCTTCCACTATCCGTTATCCGCTGACAATTGGCTTCTAACCGACGCCGGTTTCAACATCCTGCTCTCGATGGAAACCTACAAGTGGTACTACCATCTGATCTCGGCCGAACGCGCCGGCGAGCCGCATGAAACTCCCTACAAACTGGCCGGCCCATTGTGCGACGGCGGCGACGTCTATTTCGACCACGAAGGCCTCAACCGCCTCCCCGATCACCGCCTGCTGCCCGAAAACGTCCAACCCGGCGAGGTCCTCGCATTGCTCAACTGCGGTGCATATTCGCTCGCCCAGGCGTCGCAATACAACGGAAGGCTCCTGCCAGCAGTTGTATTGACCAAAGAAACCGGAGGCTCAGAGTTGATAAGGAAGCGGGACAATTTTGACGATTTGATTAACCGCGACATTTTCTAAGCGGGGGCAAGCCGCCCTTCCCGACCTGTAACTTCTGCGTCATGTCTTTGTTGCCTTAATCGAGTTCAAGTTCAGTTTTGAAACTCAACGCAATCACATTCGCAGGTCCGGAAGGCGGGCTTGCCCCCGCACTTCTGTTCATCGTCTATTTTTTCAGGCGTACGCCAATCGAATATCCTTTGCAAGCCGCAAGTTCGTAGCAAATTCGATATGAAGGACCCTTCGGGACTCATCCCGCAGACACTTCGAAGATGCGTGAATTAGCAGCGGACTCATTGCGATCACGCCTCCTTGCCGACGCAGCAGGTGACCGCTTCACGTCTAGTCCATTCACCAAACTCCCCGTCGTCGATCAGCCGTTTCTTGTGAGATCCGGGAATTACTCGAAGCGGGCCGTTCGTGTGCGTCGACGCATCTAAATGGATTCGCAATGCAAGGACCTTCGAAAGGGCTTCGGTAGGTGCGTGAACAAAGTTGATCCTGTTTTTCACCGACGAAGGTCCCCAGCCGTCGCCAGACGGTATTCGCTCGACTGGCAACGCCGTGTCCTGATGCCATGCGACGAGCCAGTTCGCCTTGCCTGTCTTTTGAAACAACGTCGCCTTAAAAGGAACCAGGGGACGGTCGAAGGCTCGCTCTGTGATGGACAGCAATCTTTCGTCCGCCGCAATCTTTGATATGAGCGGATCGCGCATCAAATTGCGGGCGCCCGCACGACTTTCCAGCAGCGATATTTTATGGTCAAGCACGGCGATAATTTCCTCACATTCATCTGTTGTGAACACGCCTTCGACAATTTCAAAACCCGCCGCAAACATACTTTACGGCCTTGCGTGTCGAGGTTCATATACGCCTAGTTTGCCTCCGCCCGGCAGCGTGATTTGTGTTACCAGGCCCCAGCCGCGGTCGAATATTTCGGTGCATGCAATTCCCCGCTCTTTCATCTCGGAGGCGAAGATTTTCACGTCCTCGCACATAAGGTAAAGGTCGTGCCGGTCGCCGCTCTCGGCCGGGTGGACCGCAACCTCGGCTGGCGGCAGTGCAAATATCAGCCATCCGTCTCCGGCATCGACGTGCGGGCATTTCAAGACATCGCTAAAGAATCCACGATCCGCTTCGGCGTCGGTAGAATAA
>JABFSB010000095.1 GCA_013140875.1 Acidobacteriota bacterium | reverse complement strand
GTTGTATAGTAGCCCTGTCGGGCCGACCTTTCCGGTGCAAAGATTTTAGCAGAATATGAAAAGCGGTTGTGTAAGCCAGCAAACAAAGGCCGGACGATCGGTTAAACTTCCTGTTCTTAACAATTCCCCGGACGAAAAAACCGAAATTCGACCTTCAAAAGCCGGTCGCTGGCGTGCCGCGGCGCTCATTGTATTGCAGCTTTTGATGCTCGCCCACATTATTCAGTGGCGGATCGCGGGCACGACCGTTTCACCGATCGAGCCGTCCGAGTCGATGTTCACGCTGCAAAACGGGGCGATCAATGCGGGCTTCATCTTTTTCATCCTGGCGATACTCGCCACCCTCATTTTCGGGCGTTTTGTTTGCGGCTGGGGCTGCCACATTCTTGCTTTGCAGGATTTTTGCGGGTGGCTGTTAAAGAAGATCGGGCTGACGCCGCGGCCGTTCAGGTCACGTCTGCTGGTTTTCGTACCGCTCATCGTCGCGCTTTACATGTTCGTGTGGCCGACGGTCGGCAGATACTTTGCAAAACCGGCCAGCGAACCGCTGTTCCCGCAGTTTACGAATCATTTGATCACAACCGACTTTTGGGCGACCTTTCCACCGGTTTGGGTCGCGATCCCGTTCCTTTTTGTCTGCGGGTTTATGACGGTCTATTTCCTTGGGCAAAAAGGGTTCTGTACGTATGCCTGTCCGTACGGCGGTTTTTTTGGCCTCGCGGACAAGGTAGCACCGGGCAAGATCCGCGTTACCGACGCGTGTAACCAATGCGGCCACTGCACGGCCACCTGCACGTCGAATGTTATTGTCCACGCCGAGGTCAAACAATACGGCATGGTCGTCGACCCCGGATGCATGAAGTGCATGGACTGCGTCAGCGTTTGCCCGAACGACGCACTGTACTTTGGTTTTGGAAAGCCTTCGGTTTTTGTCGGAATCGGGAGCGACCCAGTTCCTCAATTGAAGAAGAACTACTCGATCACCTGGCCTGAAGAAATTTTCGCCGTCGCCGTTTTCGCGGCAAGTCTGTTTGCGGTTTGGGATGTTTATCAGCTTGTACCGCTGCTGATGGCATTGGGCATCGCAACGGTGACCACTTACCTCGCGGTGCGCATTTCGAAGCTCGTCACCGCGGCCGACCAATCATTTTACCGATGGAACCTAAAATCCGGCGGCACAATAAAAAAGGCCGGTTGGGCCTTCGCCGCATTCGCCGCTCTTTGGATCGGGCTGAATGCACACAGCGGCTGGGTACGCTATCACGAACGGGCCGGTGCGATCGCGTTTCAAAACCTTCAGATACCGGACGAACTCGCGTTGGCCCAGGCTGATCCGGATCAATGGCTTAGCCAAACCGACCGGGCGAATATTGCCGCCGGGCAAAAGCATTTTCATGACGCCGTCGACCTGGGCCTTTTCGTAAACAAGGAAGCGTTATCAAAATTTGCGTGGATCGAATTTCTCGGCGGCAGCACCGAACACGCGGTCACATTGCTTGAAAAGGCCGCTCGGTATCAAAGTGGCGAACCCCGTGCCCTCAGCCTTTATTATCGGGGTGCGATATTGAATCGGGTTGGACGATACGACGAAGCGGTTTCGGACTTCGACAAGGCGTTGGCCGAAAGATCGGACCTTACGACGGCGCGGGAACAAAAAGGTGAATCGCTATGGCAGCTAGGCCGCAAGGACGAGGCGGTCGGTGAATGGAAAGAAGCGGTGAAGGCCAATCCGCGTTTGCCCCTGGCAAACTTCTTTCTCGCCGGAGCGGCGGCATCGAACGGCGTTCCCGAGATAGCTGAGGAATACGAGAAGCAGGCGAACAAGTTTGCTGCTGACGATCCATATTTCCATTGGATGCTCGGTTTGAGACTGCAAAATGTTGGAATGAACGCATTGGCCGAAAAACACTTCGGCCGGGCGACCGAATTAAACCCTGCCTTCCACCTACGCCGAAATCGCGACGCGAACAAACGCTGAGCTTTTCAGCGTCCCGCTTTTGCCCGCAATTACTTATAGGTTTAAGATTATACGGTCATAAGCAGGTGACAACCCCGGGCATTTAGAATCCAGCCAGATCGAAGAAATGAAATACTACAAAGACATTTTGGCCCTCATCGGCAAAACGCCGCTCGTGCGCGTAAACAATATTACAAAACAGCACAAGATCAAGGCACAAGTTTACGCCAAGATGGAGAGCCTGAATCCGGGTTATTCGGTCAAGGACCGGATCGGCGTTTCGATGATCGATTGGGCCGAACGCGAAGGCGTCCTCAAGAAGGGCGGAACGATCATTGAGGCGACGAGCGGAAACACCGGCATCGGGCTGGCACTCGTTGCGGCGGTTCGCGGATATAAATGTATCTTTGTGCTGACCGAAAAGGCATCGACCGAAAAGGTGCGCTATTTGAAAGGTTTGGGTGCCGACATCGTCGTCTGCCCGGCGGCGGCAAAGCCCGGAACGCCCGATCATTACGTCGCAACAGCAAAGCGTATTTCCGAAGAGACGCCGAATTCGTTCTATCCCGATCAATACAATCACCCGGAAAATCCAGCGGCGCACTACCGCACGACCGGCCCGGAGATCTGGGAAGACACCGAAGGGAAAATAACGCATTTTGTGGCCAGCATCGGCACCGGCGGAACGATCAGCGGCACCGGCCGATACTTGAAAGAGATGAATCCCGCGATCAAGGTCATTGGGGCCGATCCGTATGGCTCGATCTTTAAGACCTACAAGGAATCGGGTTTTATCCCTGAAGCGACGCCGTATCTGGTCGAAGGCATCGGGCAGAATCTGCCGGTCGGTAACGCCGATCTCAACACGATCGACGAGATCATCAACATTACCGACCGCGAATCATTCGACATGGCCCGCCAACTCGGGCGTCGCGAAGGCATTTTCTGCGGCGGCTCGGCCGGGACGATCTTTGCCGGAGCATTAAAGGTGGCGAAAGACCTGGATGAAAACGCGATCGTCGTATTTATCGTATGCGACACGGGCGAGCATTACCTGTCGAAATTCCATTCGGACGAATGGATGAAAGAGAAGCTGCTGCTTGAACCTCAGCGTATCTCCGCCGGACTGATAATAGAGACAAAAAATTCAGGCGCACCGGGCCAGCTTATCTTTGTCGGCCCGACCGACACGATCGGCGCCGCTCTTGAGAAAATGACCGAGAGCGGAGTTACTCAATTGCCCGTGCTGGACGACCATCATTCAGTCGGGTCTCTAAAAGAGAGCCGCGTTCTGACCAAGTTGCTGCAAAACCGCGACCTGCTTGAATCGCCGGTATCGGAGGTTATGGACGAGAGTTTCCCGGTGCTCGATTCTGAAACGAATCTTGCCGAGATCAAGAAGAAACTCCAGAAAGCACCGGCCGTTCTGATCGAAGACTTTAAACGGATAACCGGCATCATCACGCGTTCTGACGTGCTTGAGCTGCAGAAGTGAATTTTTGGTTGCATTTTTTGCCGAATCGCAATAGGCTTTTCGAAAAACAGGCGAGATTTTTGCGGCGTTATTGATACAAGATCAGAGCCTCAATGGAGTGAAAATTCTATGAGCGACGAAGAAAAAAACGCCGGTGACGCAGCGGCCGGGACCGCCGCCGCGACCGTTCCCAGCGAACAGCCCTTTTTGGACGAACACACCACTGAACCTAACGGTCCGGCTGCACCGCCGCAAAACGCTCCTCCTGCCGCCGGCAAGTGGGAAATGCCCAAGCCGAAGTTTCAGCAGACCAGCGGCTATCTTCCGCAAGGATATTTGAAGGATATCGAGCCGGCGGCCGAAGTGGCCGAGACCCCGCCTGGCCCTGAAAATCCGGCTCAGGAACCGGCCGCGAATGTCCCGCAGACTCCACCTTCATCGGCCACGCCGGCCGTCGTCCCGGTACCGGACATCGAGCCGCAGCCCGACCTGGCCGATCAGTTGATCCCGGCGGAATCGCAAAACGAGGCCGCCAAACCGCCGTCCGCAAAAAAGAGCGGCTCTCGCGCCGTGATGATCGTTTTAGGACTTATTGGCATCTTGATCTTTATTGCTCTTTTTTTAGCCGCCGTCTATTTCCTGTTTCTCGATAAGGCTGTCGAGAGCCAGTTTTAACGAACACGCCAACGCTTTCCAAACGGTTCCACTTG
>JABFSB010000264.1 GCA_013140875.1 Acidobacteriota bacterium | reverse complement strand
GGTTGAAAGAGACTTATGGCTGTGAAGTTGTGTGCTATTGCGCCGATGTAGGCCAGGGTGAGGAGATGTCCGGGCTGGAAGAAAAGGCTTTGGCGACTGGCGCTTCGAAGCTTTATATCGAGGACCTGCGCGAAGAGTTCGTTAGGAATTTTGTCTGGACGGCCGTGAAGGCAAACGCTTTGTACGAAGGCGTTTATCTGCTCGGCACCTCATTGGCCCGGCCGGTGATCGCCAAACGCCAGATCGAGATCGCCCAAAAAGAAGGCGCCGATGCCGTCGCCCACGGAGCTACCGGCAAGGGCAACGACCAAGTGCGTTTTGAGCTGACCTATTACGCCTTGCAGCCCGACATCAAGGTCGTGGCGCCGTGGCGGCATTGGGAATTTAAGGGGCGTGCCGACCTGATCGCTTATTGCAAGAAGCACAACATTCCCGTTACCGCGACGGTCGACAAACCGTATTCGATGGACCGCAACCTGATGCACATCTCTTACGAAGGCGGCATCCTCGAAGACCCTTGGGCGGTGCCGCCCGAAGATATTTTCCTGCTGACCAAATCGCCGGAAAAGGCTTCGGACAACGCCGAAGAGATCACGCTGTCGTTTGAAAAAGGCGAGCCGGTCGCGATCAATGGAGTAACGCACGGTGCGGTCGATCTCCTTACGCATTTGAATTTCTTGGGCGGCGAACACGGCATCGGCCGCGTCGACCTGGTCGAGAACCGCTTTGTCGGAATGAAGTCGCGCGGCGTGTACGAGACGCCCGGCGTAACGATATTGCAGACCGCACACCGCGCGCTTGAATCGATCACGATGGACCGCGAAGTAATGCGGTTAAGAGATTCTCTCGGCACTAAGTTCGCCGAGTCGGTCTATTACGGATTCTGGTTCGCACCCGAATTCGCGATACTCCGCTCGATGATCGATCAGACTCAGGAAACCGTCAACGGCGACGTGCGCCTCAGACTCTACAAAGGCAACGTAACCGTAACCGGCCGCAAATCGCCGAATTCGTTGTACAGAGAACGCGTCGTCACCTTCGAAGACGACGCCGGCGCGTACGACCAGCACGACGCGGAAGGATTTATAAAACTGCAGGCCTTGCGGCTGCGGTTGAGGAATATGGAGTAGGTGTCGTGGCAAATATTGACAAAATCTGCCAAAGTCGCTAGATTTTTGTTTATGGCGACAACTACGATGAACATATCACTGCCCGAGTCGATGCGTGTTTTCGTCGAAGATACGCTGACAGACGATGGTTACGGCAGCGTAAGCGAATACGTCCGGGATCTGATCAGAGCCGATCAAAAACGACGAAATGAAAAGCGGTTAGAGTCGCTTTTGCTTGAAAGGCTTCGGTCCGACAATGATGTCACGTTTACAATGGACGACGTTCGCGCCGAGATGCGAAGGCGTATAGAAGCTAAGAAATGATCAAGTATGCGGATGGTGTATTTGGCGAGCTAGCTGAAATCGCCACCTATTTTGCGCAGCATGACGAAGCGACCGCCCACAGGTTCATAGATGCTTGCGAAGCTTCTTTTGAAAGATTAAAACAATTTCCAGAGATAGGATGCCCTCGCAGATTTGAAGACCCTGAACTCGCTGCGATCAGAATGTGGCTTGTAAATGGATTTGATGACTATCTCATTTTTTACGTTCCACTTACCGCAGGCGTGAGAATATTGCATGTGATACACAGCTCTCTAGACTACAATCGAATCGTTGACATTGGCGATTTGTCTTAAAGTAAATTTAATTACTGTTCCGCGGCCAGCACGACACCGAAGGCTGAAAAAGGCGGATTAGATATCACACGATCGTGCCGCTGGTCGATCTTGGGTAAATGGCAACTGGCGTATCACGTTCGAGTTTATCGACGGCGACGCATATATTTTGGACTACGAGGACTACCACTAATGGCGATGTACAACCCGCCGCATCCCGGCGAATTCATTACGGAGGTTTATCTGGAACCAAATCAAATCTCGGGACGTGAACTCGCCCATTCATTGGGCGTTTCTCCATCCACGCTGAATCGCGTGCTCAACGGTACGAGTGGAGTTAGTCCGTCGATGGCACTGCGTCTTGCAAAAGTGCTGGGCCGCTCGGCCGAAAGCTGGCTCGCGATGCAGACGAGCTACGATCTTTGGCAAGCCCGCAAAACGGTAAAACTCGGACGAATCAAGAAGCTGGAATTGTCGGCGGCGTAGAGTATCAGAATATGGCCGAAGCAATCAATCGATGGCACGACATCGTCCGAACCCGCCACGTAGACGGGCTTAATGAATTGCTGGCCGAGGATGTCGTGTTCTATTCGCCCGTGGTTCACACTCCGCAAGTTGGCAAGGCGATCACGACGATGTATCTTGTGGCGGCTGTTCATGTTTTTGGCAATGAGAGTTTCCGATATGTTCGTGAGGTCGTCGGCGAAAGCGATGCAGTGTTGGAGTTTGAGAGCGAGATAGACGGCATCATCGTAAACGGCGTCGATATGATCAAGTGGAACGGCGATGGCAAGATCGTCGAGTTCAAGGTAATGGTCCGCCCGCTGAAGGCTATCAACTTAATCCATCAGAAGATGGCGCTCATGCTGCCGAATTAGCATTAGTTCGTACACAATCCGATACAATAACGTTACGAGACGAATGTCGCCTGAGGGATGGATCCGGACGTTGCAGCCTTCAATAGTGTTTGTACGCATACGCGAACGGGTGTACCATTGCAATATACAGAGTCCAGCTAGCTCTCTTCTCAGACGCCTCGGAAACCGCCGTCACATCTGACCTCCACAGCTTTTTGTTTATTTCAGGAGAAACCTATGAGCGGATTGAACATCAATAAACGCCAGGTAAATGGTGTCGTTGTCGTAGACCTCGACGGCAGGATCGCTCTCGGCGAGTCGAACACCGAGCTTCACCAATCGCTCCGGCAGCTTGTAGCCGAGGGTAAAAAGAATGTTCTGCTGAATTTGAGCAAGGTCACGGCGATAGACTCCAGCGGGCTTGGCTCGATCGTCGCGGGTTACTCGACGCTGCAGGCGGCGGGCGGTGCACTAAAGCTGATCAACCTTCCCGAACGTGTCAGCGACCTAATGACCATCACCAAGCTCTACACCGTTTTCGATATATTCGATTCCGAAACGGCGGGCATCAACAGTTTTGACATACCTGATGATGCGGTAACGGGTCGTCTCGACGAAGCTGCCTCGGCCTAAGCCCTCGAACACCCAAACGGGCCGGCACTATCTTGCCCTGCTGAATGAGTACCGTGAACGGCTTCACAAATTGGGCAGCCTGCCTAAGATAAATCTCGCCCATCAATCAAAGCTGGCCGCGAGTTGGTTAAACAATCGCGCAAAACCGTGCGGATCGCCGACAGAACAACTCTTTAAAATGGTGCCACCCCGCCGTTCCGCTTCGCACCCGAAAGGACCACACGAAACGGATCGGACCGAGTAACCGACACGTCTTCGAAACCGAGCTTTGCGGCAAGTTCATTAAACTCGTCAACCCGAAATCCTTTTCTTACCGACAACGACCCGTCTTGCCTGACCAAAGGGCTGATCCGATAGGCGAAACAGAACAGTTGATAAAGGAACCATGCCTTTACGCTTCGTTCGAGGTCGATGACGACGATACCGCGGCGAGCGACGCGTGACATTTCCGTTAAGACCTTCGGGACCTGTTCGTCGGTAAGATGGTGCGTAAAGAGCGAACAGATCGCGTAGTCGAACGCATTGTCGACAAACGGCAGACGAAGGGCGTCGCCCCGGATGGGCAATATCTCATCGTATCTGCGTGATTCGGCGGCGATCTCATGTACCGAAAGCGTGTTCAGGTCGAGCCCCGCCAGAACGGCCTTTCGTCGACCCGACCGGGCAAATTCGGCGATCACGCCCAACAATTCACCGGTTCCGGCACCGACATCGAGTACACTGAACTCCTTCAGATCAAGCCGCTCAACATCCGCAAGCAAAGTCTTTTCCAGCGCCGAGCGGTCGCCGAGGCGTTGATCGATGAAACGTATCTCACGCAAAAAGCGTGCATACTCTTCCGGCGTGTAATCGCCAATGTCGATCCGTTCGGGTTTTGTCGCGCGTTTCGTGAACACAAATCGAGGATACCAAAAACCGCCGCTCGA
>JABFSB010000421.1 GCA_013140875.1 Acidobacteriota bacterium | reverse complement strand
CCGCACCACCCAGCGATTGCTTTGCGGCCTCTTCGCTTGGATATGTCTGAATCGGCGCCGGATTGGGCGCGCCGACAACTTTGACCAGTTCGAGTTTGGACTCGGCCCCGATAAGTTTCTTAACGCGTTCGGGATCGTCGACGCCGGGCATCTGCAGCAGGATCTGGCCGGACGATTCGGCACCGTGACGCTGAAGGGTCGGTTCCTTAACACCGAGAGCATTGATGCGGCTTTCGATGATCTTCAGGGCCTGTTCGACCGCCTGATTCTTGAGCACGGTCTGGACGTTGGATGGCAGGCTCCATGTCACCGTATTTCCGCTCACAGACTCGCTCCAGTTTGCAAAGTCGACCTTCTTTTTGACCGAATCGATAACGGCCTGGGTCTGTCCATCACCGGCGGCGATGGATACAGAGTAGGTGCCGTTCTCGGCCACGACGGTGTTTTCGCCGACCTGCAGGTTATCCGCCTGTAAAGCGGTCAGCGCCGCCTGAGCATTGTTATCGGTAAGTTTTTTGAGATAGTCGTCAGTCTTGACACGCATCACTAGGTGCGAGCCGCCCTTAAGGTCGAGACCAAGGCTGATATTCTCGGAAAGATTTTTCTTGATGCCGGCCCACGAAACGTCTTGCTTTGTCAGCGAATGGCGGGGCCCGATGCAGAGATAAATACCGACAAGCGTCACCACAAGGATGATGATCGCCCTGATCATGAGGCTATTGTTCTTCATAAAAAACGGTTCGGTGACAGCGGTTTTCAATTCGCCGCAACGGATAACAACGACAAACTTCTATTCCGGCTTCTTTCCGACGACAGCGCTCTTGCCGACCTCTAAAAAAGACTTCTCGGCGCTCTGGATAATAAAGCTCGTTTCCTTTACTTCCTTGATCTTGCCGATGATCCCGCCGTTGGTGACCACCTCGTCATTGATCTTCAATTGAGTGATCAGGTCCTGGAGCTGCTGCTTTTGCTTCTTCTGAGGCAAAATGACTAGAAAGTAGAAAATTCCAAAAATTGCCAAAAAGGGCAATATCGCAGTGAGGAGACCAAAACCCCCGCTGCCGGAGCCCGCATCCTGAAAAAATAACAGAAATGTATTCATCTATACTCTCGTCGAAAAAGCAAAACTTAATAATATACGCTCAATACGTGTATATCAACCAACTTGATCTTCGTTTTCCCGTAATTTACTAAGAAATTCGCCGCGGAATCGGGCGAACGAACCGGATTTGATAGATTGCCTAACCCTTTTCATAGTGTCAAGGTAGAAAGCGAGATTGTGATGCGAGATCATCGTCGCCGCGTTCATTTCGCCTGCCTGATACAGATGCCTGATGTAACCTCTTGAACAACGGCGGCAAACCGAGCAGCCGCAATCCGCGTCGATCGGCGAGTCATCCTTAAGATATTTGGCGTTACGAATGTTGAGCTTTCCACGTGAGGTAAACGCACCGCCGGTCCGGCCATTTCGCGTCGGCATCACGCAATCGAACATATCCACCCCGCGGTCAACCGCTTCGATCAGGTCTTCCGGAGTGCCCACGCCCATTAAGTAACGCGGCCTATCAACCGGCATTTTCGGGGTAATATATTCCAGAACGTTGTACATCACGCTCTTTTCCTCGCCAACGCTCAAGCCGCCGATCGCATAGCCGTCGAAGCCGATCTCAATCGTTCTTTCAAGGCTTTCCTGTCTAAGATCCAAATGCCCCGCACCCTGTATGATGCCGAATAAGGCCTGTCCGCCGCTCAAGTCTGAACTGTGAACAAATCCCGAATCAGCACCTTTTTCCTGTAATTTATCGAAGTGTTCCCGCGAACGTTTTGCCCAGCGTGCCGTGAGCTCGAGACTCTTTCGTGTTGCGTCGATTCCGGCGTCACCGGGCGGACATTCGTCGAAGACCATCACTATCTCGGAACCTAGTGCGGCCTGTACGTCCATCGAAACTTCCGGCGAAAGGAATTGCTTGCTTCCGTCGATATGCGAGCGAAACTCAACACCGTCTTCAGTGAGTTTTCTTAGCTCCGAAAGTGAAAATACCTGAAAGCCGCCGGAATCGGTGAGAAGCGATCGGTCCCACGTGGAAAATTTGTGAAGGCCGCCAAGTGCACTGATAACTTCGGCCCCGGGCCGTAAAAAAAGATGATAGGTGTTGCCGAGAATGATCCGGGCGTCGAACTCCTGCTCGAGCCATTCGAAGCGCACGCCCTTCATCGCACCTTGTGTACCGACCGGCATAAATACGGGTGTTTCGATCACGGATCGGCGTGTCGTGATAAGTCCGGAACGGGCTTCGCCATCGGTTGCTAATATTTTCCAGTCGATTGGCCGACTCATAGGTTGGTTTTATCCCAAAAACTAAAAACTGAAAGGTGAAAACTGAAAATGAAGAACCCGATTTCAGTTTTTAGTTTTCACCTTTCAGTTTTTAGGGACGGTAGGTCTTCACCTGCCGCCGATGAGCGCCCAGATATTGTCCGGGCCGATAGCGGCTTCGGTCACGATAATTCCCTTCTCGTTGACGAGGACCGCCGACGCCACGCCTCGCATTCCGAATTTGGCGGCGGTTTTATATCCGGCGTCGACAATGATCGGCGAGCGAAGGCCCAATTTCCGTTCCTCATCGGCTTTGCCGTCGGTAAAGATGATCAGGCGCGGATCCTGCGGAGTTTGGCTCGACTCCCAGGCGCGGATCTGTCCCATCAGCTTGGCACAGTGGCCGCATGTCGGGCTTGAGAAGGCGACCAGCGTTGTTCGGCCCGCGAGGTCTTTTTCCGTAATCTTTCGTCCTTCGATATCTTCGACTTCAAATTCCGCGACGGCTTGGCCGATATTCGGCCGCCGGTGGCCGTTGAGGCCGAGAAAGTAAATGAAGTCTTCGTTCAAGTCCCGGGTCCTGATCTGTTCGACGAGGCGCCGTATCGCAATATCACCCGCTGCAATATGGCTTGCAATATTGCCGTCGGCATCGACAAACAGGGCGGTCGGCGTCCACTTGGCGTTGACCGACTCGGCAAAGTCCCGCTTTGGCTCGACCAACACCGTCCGCGCGGCATCACCGAATTTCACCTTGTTGGGGTTTATCTCGCCGTGAGAAATAAAAACGAACTTTAGCTTATCCGAAAGCCTCCCTTCCCACTCGCGCATTTCCGGCAGCAACTCTTCGCACGGAGCACACTGCGGTCCGACGAACAAGAAAAGAAACGGCTTTTTGCCGGCCAGCAAATGATCGAAATGGACGATCTTTCCGCCGAGGTCGGGAATGGCAAAGTCCGGCAGCGGCGCCCCGATCGGCAATCCATCCGACGGATCGCCGGCTTCGTTTCGCGTGACGGGATCGACATCGCCGGTCGCAAACTCGAGCAAGCCAAGACGACGGACGATCTCATTCTGTTGGTCCGTAAGCTTAATAAGGTAACCGAGCAGCACAATGCCGAGAACCACCAAAAACAGGATCAAAAGTATCTCGAGCATTTCGGAACTCGTGTTCGAAAGATCAAGTCCCTGATTCGATCTTCCAAACCCGATCAAAACCAAAGCGAGCAGTGCAAAAACAATATTCCTGATCAGGCTTTTCTTGCCGACCGGTTCGCTGTGTATTTGGCCAAAGCAATGGCAATCAGGTGCGCGACCTTGCGCGATCTGCCAGATCATTCCGCCGATAAAGCTCAGCAAGAGTATTAACGCACCGACCGCCCCGAGCCACGACATCGACGTAAAAAGAAGGCAAATCGCAAATACGATCTCGGCGAACGGCAAAGCGTATGCAAAGAATTTTGAAAATTCTTCCGGCGTGCCGAACTCGCGCATTGCTTTGGCCGATCCCTTAGGATCGAGCAGTTTGGAAATACCCGCGACGGCGAAGACGCCGAAGAGTATAAGCCTGATTATCAGTAAAACGATCTCCATTTTTTATCGCAGTGACTTTGCGCGGGCGAAATCTTAAGTTAAACCATCGGCTACCGCTGACGGTTCTGATTCGCCTTGTGTCGTTCCTTCAACCTAACCGGCGTCGCGAAAAACTCGAACGTCTCCCGCAGCTTATTTTCAATATATCGCAAATATGAAAAATGCAATCCCGCTTTGCTGCCGCCTGACGTGAACAATACAAAAAGCGGCGGGCGCAGACCGCCCTGGGTAATAT
>JABFSB010000366.1 GCA_013140875.1 Acidobacteriota bacterium | reverse complement strand
GATTGAGCGTATAGTCGCGGCCGACGTCGATCTTTACGTCGTTCGCTATAAATGTCTTGAAGCCAGCGGACGTGATCGTCACCGTATAAGCTCCGAACTCCAGTTGTGAAAAAAGAAATGCCCCGTCCTCCTTCGTATTGACGGTCAGCTCTTTCCCGGTCTTGTTATCGCGGGCAACGACCGTCGCATTCGGCAACAGGCCGTCGGGCCCGGAAACGGTTCCGGTCAGCCTTCCTGTCGTCGTCTGCGCGATCGCCGCCAATGCAAAGACCATAAGCATAAGCGTGGTTGAAACAATTTTTCGCATAGTAACTCCTTTTGGTTTTGCTCAAGCGCAAGAGAAGGAAACGCCAGAGTTACCGCGATTTTTTTCAACCTTTATGCCAAAGGATTATAAGAATTAACTTTGAGTGGAAGGCCAGTAAATATAAGGCTTTGCCGGGTCGACGGCGCAAGTCCCGCGAACATCTCAGCGGTACGCCGACCAACAAATGTTATTGGAATTGATAAAATGTATTGGAAATCTTATTAAGTGAACGTCGCATCAGCGAAGGTGCAATTTGTCCAACAAGGCCTCAAATCGCGGCTCGCCGTACAGTCGCGTCAGGAAAGGATCGATCCGAAGCCAAACCAGCCACGGGGCTTTTTCGAAATAAGCCTGCTCCAGCATCGCGAGTGCCTGATCGATCTCGCCGAGGCCGCAGTGAACTATTGCCCGGACATAAGGTGAGATGTATCTCGATAGTTCCATCTCGTCGAGTTTGCGGAGACAACCCTGGGCCGAGTCGAATCTTCCCGCTTCGGCATAGCTAAATCCAAGAAGAGCTATGGCCTGCTGAAGGGGTTCTTCTTCAACCAGCATTTCAAATTCGCGAATTGCCGAATATGGATCGCCCGCATGAACAAGCGCCGAGCCAAGATAGTATCTTGCGTAGGTCAACTGGGGCTGGATCCCTAGCACGAGTTCGAACTGACTTATCGCCCGCGAGTATTCTCTTTTAAAATAAAAAGGCAGGCCGCGGCTTGTGCTCAGCACCATCGAACTCGGATCGATCGCCTGGGCCAACTCGATCTGCTCGCGTGCCTCGTCGAATCGGCCGAAACACATCAGGGACCACGCGTACCAGTGCCGGGCCGATGCATAGTTCGGGTTCAAACGATTCGCCTTCTGATAACATTCTTCGGCCTTCGCCCAATCTTTTTCGTAATAGTGAAAATACTCCGCCATCGAGGCATGGCCTTCGGCAATCCGCGGGTCGAGCTCCAGTGAACGCTCGGCCGCTTCTCTTGCGAACGGAAAAGATTGCTCCGGCGAGAGATAAAGATATTCACCGAGGAGCAAGTAGCTGTCGGCGACACCGATATAGGCAAGCGGAAAATCAGGCTCCGTCTCGACTATCTCCCGCACGCATTCGAGTCCTTCGAGTAAACTCGCTTCGGTTCGCCGTTCCCAGAGAAAACGGGCCTTTAAGTATTTCTGATAAATCTCCTGGCTCTTTGGCATTCGCATGCCCGGGGATGTCTCGGGCTTTTCGAGTTCGATAGCCAGCGCGTTGGCAACTTCGGTTGCAATCTCGCCCTGCAATTCCAGAAAGTCCGCGGCGCTCACCTCAAAACGATTCGCCCAGAGCGTTTCCTGTGACGCAACGCTGGTTAACTGAAGATTGACAGCCATTCGGTCGCGGACCTTATAAATAGTTCCGCTCATAACCGCATCGACCTTTATCTCCTGCCCGATAACGATCGGGTCCTTGCCCGATCCGGTATATCTATGGACGGCAGCCGTCGAACGAACGGAAATGCTCTTGTTCGTGCTGAGCTGCGTGATCAGCGTATCGGCGAGGGCGAGACCGAGAAATTCCTCTTGTTGTTCGGGGTCCAGGAATGCCGGGGGCAGGATAGCGATAGACCTGATCTTCGTTTTTTCATCGGGCAACGCCGAGTGATGCAGGTGGCCGTTGGAGGATTCGGGGATCTCATTCACCTTCGCCACAAAACGATAGCCGTGTCCGGGGATCGTAACAATGAATCTGTGGTCCTGCGGATTTTCTCCGAGGATTCTTCTAAGAATAAAGATATATTGCGAAAGATTATTTTCCTCGACATAACGATCGGACCAGATAAGTTTCATCAGGTCTTCTTTGCTTAAAATCCGTCCGTGGTTTTGGACAAGACTCAGCAGCGTCTCAAAAACCTTCGCCTTAAGCGGGACCGGTATACCATTGCGCAGCAAAAGCCTTTCGGACGGCCTGAGCACATAGTCTTCAAACTCGAATGTAGAGTTATTGGTACTTCCGGTACTACTCATCGGTAAATCACAAGAGATTTTTTTCTGCTTAAAAAGAGGTACGACGCAGACAGCCCGCCGGTTGCAAATAAGATGTGCACGAGGTGGCTTTAGATGCATTGCGACGAAATTAAGATGCCGGATCGTCGTGCTTGCCGATAGGCCCGCGGGCAGACGCGAATCTGGATGATAAATAAAAATATGATTACATGATTTTCGATAAGATTCGGAGTGATCCAAAACTACCGCTAATCGAATTTATTTCGAAACTTCCGCCGCTTCATTTAACTCGTCGCTATTGCCGATTCACACTTCGCCTCCACGACATGTGCGTATCCGCCGCCTATGTTTTTACTGCCATTCGTCCATATTTAAATCTCTTCCCGTCATACAACCTACCCACGCTTTTCCGGCAACGACGAGCCGAAACGGTACTTCTTTAGGCACGCCGGAATACTGGTTGCCTAGTCAGTATGGAAAGCCCCGTTCGGGCTTAACGAAACTGATTTCCAATTTTTTGAAAGGAGTAATTAATTATGAGCAAAGCCGTTAACATTTTAATGGCCGCTTTCTTTTTGGTGGGCCTGGCAATAATGCCCGGAGCCGTAATGGCGCAAACATCTACGACCGGATCGGTCGAGGGCGTTGTCACGGATTCGAACGGGGCTGTTGTTCCCAGTGCCACGGTGGTCCTAAGCGGCCCGGGGCTCGTACGTCCGCAAACCGCGACGGCGGACGCAAATGGCAGCTACCGATTTCTGCAGGTGCCGCCCGGAAGATACACGGTCAAGGTCGACGCCACCGGCGGATTCGATATGTTCGAGCAATCGAACGTAGAGGTCAATCTCTCTAAATCGACTTCGGTCAACATCAGTTTGTTGGCAAAGGGAGTTTCCGGCACGGTCGATGTCGTGGCATCGACACCGGAGATCGACCAGAGCACAAACACCACGGGATCGAATATCTCGACCGAATTTTTCTCTAATATCCCGACGGCGAGAACAGTACAGAGTCTTTACACGATCGCACCGACCGTCGCTCGATCGGGTCTTCGCGATGCTTCGGGCCGCGACCGCGATCCGTCCGTCGCAGGTTCTTCGGGACCCGAAAATAACTATATTCTCGACGGCGTCAACACGACCGATCCCGCATTCGGCGGTGGCGGAGCCAATCTTCCGTTCGAGTTCATCCAGGAGGTCGAGATCAAAACCGGTGCATTCGGTGCCGATCAGGGATTATCGACCGGCGGCGTTTTCAACGTCATCACCAAATCGGGTGGAAACGAATTTCACGGCGAGGTTTTCGCTTACGGAAACCCGAGCAAGTTCGTCCGCGAAACAAAACACTTTCCGTTTACCGACCTTGCACCTAACGGCTTCTCGGAAGTCGATGCCGGTGCGACGATCGGCGGACCGATCATCAAAAACCGTTTGACGTTCTTTGCGGCGTTCAATCCGCAATACCGAACCAACAACTACCTTACCCAGACCTTCCGTCAGGAAGTAAAGGGGAAGGTTCAGACACCGTTCTATTCGGGTAAGCTGAGCTGGTTCATTAACGACAAGAACACCCTCACATTCTCAACCTTCGGCGATTTTACAAAAGAGGAAGGCCACCTTTTCTCCGGTCAGAACACGGCCGACTCCGGCTTTGGAGCAAAGCTCGCAAGTTTTGCGGGCGTACGCGAGACCGGCGGCACCAATTATGCGGCTCGTTTGAATTCGAACATCCGACAAAACTGGATCGGCGAATTCGCGTTCGGCATACATAAGCAGCGTAACAATGTGATCCCGGATTCTTCAGTGTCCGACATTGCGTTGATCACTGACACGTTTGCGATCCTGCGAGCGAACGGCACCGTTGCTCCGATAACGCAGACCAACTCTGCCGCCGGCAACACGCCCACGACCGCGGTCACGCCCGGTACTAACACCGGCTTTATCGATTATGTTTACTCGCCCGGCGGCTCGCTTCAGCGGAACTTCGTGAGCGATGGTTTCGGTCTTTATCAGGACCAGACCCGCGACCGCTGGGAAGCTTCGGCACGGTTCCAGAATATTTTCTCGAACCACACCTTCAAATACGGATTCGAGTTCTACCGGAATTCGTACAACATTTTCCAAACCTCGACCGGTCCGAGCAACGTCTATGCGAACCCGCTTAATGTTGCACCGAACAACGGTACCGATCTGGATAATCGTTCGGTCAACGGCTTCCGCGTGACCAACAACTGGACCGTTTGCACGACGCGCGGAACACAGATCGTATGTCCGGTCACGCAGGCTGCCAGCGGCGCCAGCATCGGTGCCGGAATTCTCAGTGGCTTGGGAGCGAATCTTCCCGCCGGCATCACCGGTATTACGATCGCACCGATCACCGAAGCCGAAGCGTTGAACAACCCGTTCCTCGTTCGAACGACGACGCGTGTTCGCGACTTCACGCTCGATGCACAGACGGAAACGGATGTCGAAAGCGCTTATTTCCAACACGATTGGAGAGCGTTATCCAATCTGCAGATCAATCTCGGCGTGAGATTCGATTTTCAACAGGCCCGCGGAAACGGCGGCATCACCTATCTGAAATTCAACAATTACGGTGACAACCTGCAGCCGCGCGTTGGATTTTCATGGGATCCGTTCAAGAAGGGCAAAACGAAAGTCTTCGCGAACTATGCAAGGTTCGTCGAAACGCCGATCCCGCTTGACGTCAACGTTCGTGCAGGCAGTGTGGACAGCCAGACGGACAAGCAGTTCAACGTCTCGCGCGTGAACGCACCATCGAACGCCACGATCTCGACAGGTTTCGGCACACGTAATCTTGGCGCCGACCCGACGCCGATCGACACAGGTTTGAAACCGCAGACGGTAAACGAAATGACCGCGGGCTTCGAACACGAGCTTCGGCCGAACCTTACCTTTGGCGTGCGCGGCATTTACCGTGCGCAGGGTTCGGTGATCGAGGATGGTTCGTTCGACGACGGCGATCACTACTTCCTGTTCAATCCGGGCGAACCGCTTCATCCGGGTCCGGGCGGGCCGCTGGGCAACACGGAGTTCCTGGCTTGCAACGATCCGAACATCGGATGTTTCGGCCGTGCACGCCGCTATTACCGTGCACTCGAGTTCACGCTGAACAAGAGGTTTGCAAATAATTTCGCGTTCAACAGCTCGTATGTCTACTCAAGCCTGACCGGTAATTACGAGGGCCTGTTCCGCAACGACAACGGACAAGGCGATCCGAACATCACTTCGCTGTTCGATTTGGTCAGCCTGCTCGGCAATGCATACGGACGCCTTCCGAACGACCGTCCGCATCAGGTCAAGTTCAACGGTTCGTACGAAACGCCGTGGAAGCTGGTCGTGTCCGGCAACTTCTACGTCCAATCGGGCATTCCGTTCAGCCAATTGGTGCCGCATCCTGTGTATGGCAATAACGAAGGTTTCGGCGTTCCGCGCGGAACCGCAATTATTCCGGACCTCGGGGCAAACTCTTTCGGCGTTTCGAGCGCCGTCGGCAAGTCGCGGACACCGACGACCTATAATCTCGATCTGGGTGTTTATTATCCGATCAAGTTTTCCGAAAGCAAGCAGCTCCGTTTCACGGCGGACTGGTTCAACGTGACGAACACTCAGCGTGCCGTCGTGCTCGACCAGACCTTCCAGATAAACAGCGGCGTCGCCGGCATCCCGCCGGTGAGCAATCCGTTCTACGGAACCGGCCTCGTATTCCAATACCCGTCGGCCTTCCGCCTGGGAGCGAAGTTCAGCTTCTGATCTCTTGTAGCCTAAGTCATCAATGACCTCGCGAGGCTGCCCTGAAAAGGCAGCCTCTTTTTTGGCGCAGAATGGGGGGAGTGGCTTTAAGATATGTGAATGAAGAAGGTTGTGTTCAAGAGATACGATCAGAATCAGCCGATGTTGCTGCCGCCGAGCTATGAGGATCTGGTGCCTGAGAATCACCCGGTGCGGGTGGTGAACGAGGTGCTGGAGCGGATCGACATTCGCGAATTGGAGAGGACATACAAGGGCGGAGGGACATCGAGCTATCATCCGCGGATGCTCTTAAAGGTGTTGGTGTACGCGTATCTTCGCAACATGTACTCGTCGCGGAAGATCGAAGAGGCGTTGAAAGAGAATGTGCACTTTATGTGGCTCTCTGGCGGGGCGAAGCCGGACCACAACACGATCAACGACTTTCGCGGGAAGCGTCTGGGCGAGCATCTGAAGAAGATCTTCAATCAGGTGGTGGTGTTATTGAGCGAACAGGGAGCGATCACGCTGAAAGAGATCGTGCTGGACGGGACGAAGATAGAGGCGAATGCGAACCGGTACACGTTCGTGTGGGGAAAAAGCGATAAAGACGAGCCGGGAGCGGATGATAGGGCAGCTGCTGGAGCTTTGGAAATATGTGAAGAGGTCTACCAGGATGAGGAGCAGCGGCCGAATACACCGGAGTTTGCATCGATAGACGCCGAAGCGGTTCGCGAGACGATAGATGAGATAAACGAGGCACTCAATGGGAAAGAGGTCGACCCGAAAGTACGTCAAAAGCTGACTTACGCACAGAAGAACTGGCCGGAGAAGCTGAAGGAATATGAGAAACGGGAAAAGCAGATGGCGGGCCGCAACAGTCTTTCAAAAACCGACCCGGACGCGACCTTCATGAGGATGAAGGAAGACCATATGCTCAATGGCCAGTTGAAGCCTGGCTACAACGTTCAGGCCTCTACGGAGAAGCAGTACATAGGTCGATTACACACTTGGACAGACGACGACCGATACCACTTTGATGAAAGGCCACATCGACGACTTCACCGCATCGTATGGCCAGCCGCCCGAGAGCCTGACAGCGGACGCCGGATACGGCAGCGAAGAGAACTTGTCGTATCTCGAAGAAAAAGGGATCACGCCCTATGTGAAGTACGCCTACTTCGATAAAGAACGAACCGAGGAAAAGAACAAGGACCGAAAGAATCACAAGCCGTCAAACCCGTTCCACGCGGACAAACTCCAATATAACGAGCAGGCCGACACTTACACCTGCCCGATGGGTCAGCCGATGAGATACATCGGTCAAAAGACGAGCCGAACAAAGACCGGCTATCTGCAAACACACCGTCGATACAAGGCCCGGAACTGCACCGGCTGTCCCATGCGTGGCCCGTGCCATAAAGCTCGCGGCGACCGCATCATCGAGAGATCGCCCAACCTCCTCCGCCTCAAACAACGAGTCAGAGAACTGCTGAACAGCGACGTAGGGATCGAGAAGCGAAAACAAAGATGGCAGGTCGAAGTGGTATTCGGAAACTTGAAACAGAACAAAGGGTTCAGACGGTTCAGTCTTAGAGGAATCGATAAAACAACCACCGAGTTCGGCCTCATCGCACTCGCTCACAACCTCCAGAGGTTCAGCCCAAACCACTAAACGCTAATCTCGACAAAAACCAAAACAAAAAAGAGAGGCCGTCCGAATCACTTTCCAGACGGCCTCTTTCCACGATTCGGTTACTTTTGCGGTTTCGGCAAAATCCGGCCATCTTTCAACTGCCTTTCGGACCTCAGCAACAATCGACTCTGCACGCCCGCGTTTAAGGGAAACCGCCTCAGCGCATGCCTTAAAATCATTCATCGAAAAACCATCCCGTCTTCGGTTCATGGTCATCTGGTGACTAGATGTCCATACTCCGGACGGATTAAAGCTGTACGCAATATCAAAGGCGGGAGCGAGAGACCATTTGCCCTCTTTATCCATTAGTAAAGCAATATTCTTGACATGATCGTCCTGATTTCTCGCAAGGATGTTAAATGCCATCCTGCGAAACATTTCCTCGATAGCTGATGTCGGGAGCTTAAGTTGACGCATAATCAGCATGGCTTGCTCGTAGCCATAGGCGCCGGCATTGTTGAAGTCAAAATGAGCGAGGCCGCTCAATGACAACATGTGCAGCTTTTCGCCGTTCTCTAGACGGTCGAATCGCTTTGTCATGAAATGCCGTCTGCCATTTTCTTCGAGCAAGCGGCATTCGTTCATCTGTATTCCTGCCTCAAGGGCCATAAGATGATAGGCGTACTCGATTGCTCCATAGCCCTGAGGATCGGCAAGTTCTTTGTCGCGATTTCCGGTGACGCCGTCGAACTTTAATAGCCAATATTCAAATCCGTCGCCGGCCTTTCCTTGTCCAGACCTCACTTCATTGGTTTTTCGATTCCACGCGATCACCGCTTTCGCCCGGGCACCACCCGCGGAGGTTCCTACGCGAAGTATATCCCTGAGAGAATCAGGATCGTCAAAGGTAGTATCAAGATTGCTTCGATGGTTCAAGACGTCGGAAGCCAGTTCGATTAGGGAATCAACCTCGATCTTACGAGAGGCTGTTTCCTTGGGTCCTTTGCTCGGAAAAAACTCAAGGGCTCCCATTCCACGTGAACCTGTGTAGCAGAGCCTTTCTACAGCATTAAAACTATCAGCGGACCGGCCTTGCGTTGCGAGCCATGCATCAATGAGTGCGTTGCCAAACTTATCCGGTAGTGAGTCCGCTAGCAAACCCGGTAAGCCGTGAAAGGTCACTCGTGGCAGTTCCGGGAACACGTATATTGATCCAGTGAGCGGCATCACGATCGGTGAGACCTCGATGCCGCTTTTAATAAATTCCGGAGCGTACTCAAAGACAGCCACATCGTTGCCGTCCTCAAGCGAAACCGCCCCGATGGTGCGTCCCCACAGCTTGACCTCAGCCAACGTTGTCATGACTCATCCCCCCAACTCCAGCCAGTTCCTTTCGAACTTCCTGATTCTTTCGAGGAGGCCCGTCGTCGTTTTTTTCCTTGAAGTTTCAGTTGAGCTATTGGGCTTGGAACGGGCTCGGGGAAGAGTGCCTCTAGACGTTGCTGTAGGCCTAAAGAGCGAAGGAGCCGAATCACGTTTGTAATTTGAACCGATTCGCCAGCCTCTAGGCGTTCAACTGTTCGCTTTGAGACCCCGGATTGCTCCGCAAGGTTGGCCTGGGTGAGATTTTGATTCAATCGAACCATTGCGACACGTTCTCCGATTTCTTTAAGTATCGCTTGATCGGTAGTATGTGCGTCGAATCTCATAATGCATCAAATATGACGAATAGCTAGCTGAATGTCAATGTATATCGGCAAATATGGCGAGTAAAGTATTATTATGTTTGGGAGGATGTTATATCGTCACTAATAACGAGTTAGGAGAGAATGTGAGAGCGGCTCGCCAATTTCGGCGAAGTGTAGCAAGGGCTCAACTATCTGACTGGGGTCTGTGGAAAGACGGATAGCCGAATAGAAGTGTCTTTCGCTTCGGTGATCAGGGCACGATTACCTCCAGATGCCTGGCCAGTATCGATTCAAGCTCAAGTTCTTTTGCTGCTTTTGCAAGCTTTGTTTCCGTAGTTTTTCTTGATGTAAGAGCTTCTCGGGCGGCTTTAAGGGCTGTTCGTTCACCTATCTTTGTGATGAATTTTAGAGCCTCTAGTACCGCCCTTTCGACTGTAACGATCCGATAACCCTTTTCATCTACGATCTGTTTGTCGAGTCTTGTTTTTGTTCGAATCAGTCTATAGCCTGTTTCTCGAGTTCTTTTCTCCGGAGGAACCATTACCCATATTTCTCCAGGCACCTGTTCGGCAAGATTGTAATGATATAGAGATGAAAGCCCCCCAATTGCCGAACCCAGCCCGAACTTTGAATACGCGATTTGGAATCCGACATCGTTCTCGAGTAATGCCTTTGGATGAAGGTAGATTCCACGACCGAGACGAACGAGCTCCTTTGCAGCGACAAGCCGGGATATGTCTTGCTGACTAATTCCCACCAACTTACCCTGAGCGAGTGTAAAGATCCCAAGTTTTCTTAATTTTGGTACGTGATGCTTAGCCATCAGTTAAAGAGTGTGGTGCAAAGTGACATTTGTCAATGAACAATGTCGCGATGCACCAACCTGAAGAAGGGTCAGCATTTCAGACAACATCGCTCAAATATTTAAAAGAGCGGTAGGCGAGAAGGGGGAAAAGTAATGAACACCGGATACCAACTTCTTGGTTTATTAATAAGCCAGAATGACCTAGGAGATGGGGTTTCGTCACATTGTATCTCGAAAATGTCGCAAAATACTAAACAGCGAAATTAGTGTTTATTTTCGACCAGAATGTGTTATTTTGTTGTTCTCGCCAGTGTTATTAATCGCGTTCTAATTGGGAATAATCTTTTGGTAAGTTGGTTGCAAGATGGTTGCACTTTTGCCGACGCATATCTACTTATACATTGTGAGTGAGACGCAAATACCTGATTTTGATTGGGTTTGAGCGTTTTTGAGAACCTATGTTGATCCCTCAGGTTGGTTGGGGTGCGAGAGGTCGCAAGTTCAAATCTTGTCGTCCCGACCAATAAATACAGGGCTTTCGAAAAAATTCGATAGCCTCTATTTTCGTTAGTTCGCAATAGTCACGAGAGGGCGAACCAGTGACCCTTCCAATTGTTCAACTTCCGACAACTCCTCCGTGCAAAAAGCGCCTCCATTTTGCAACCATCGTTTTGGACATCCTTTTTGGAACATCCTGGCAAACGGACCTTTTTCCAAATACTTCGGCGGGTTATCGATAGCCGGGATTCGACATATTCCGCTTTGCTTGTCAGAGTGACATTCCGGCGAAATCGTAATTTATGTAACGGCGCAATAGCACCCAAACGGATCTTAACAGGTCGTTCAAGTGCACACTCTCGGAAACAGCGCGGCTGATCTCAAGCAGCATCTTAAAACGAGCTGCCTCATGTGTTTGATTTTTTGACATTCGCCCTTCGAAAGCGTCGGTTCGGTCCTTAGTCCTTTTTCGAATGCAAAGTCAGCGCTTGCCAGACCGCGCTGAAACGCGGATCTGGTAGAACTCCGGCGGCGTTACGTTTGGACCGAAGCTCCGGGTCGAGATAGCGGAGATATTGAACGGTCGTCCCTACGGACCTTGCGATCAGGGCGAGGTCCGTTCCGACGCCGACGCAACCGTTATTTCGGGTTTCGTCTCAGACCAAGCTGCTCTGAAAGGGCTAATGGAGAAGACTTCATTGCTGGGCATGACAATTATCTTGATCAGCTTCAAGAGTATGAAGAATGACTCGTCCGAGACCTGCAATTGACACATACTTTCGATCTCTCGCTGCTTGATTTGATGGGTGCGATTTCAAGTTCCGTCACCTTATAGTTTGTTTCAAGGGAACGGGCTATACGGTCGGCAACTATCGCTTGAATTCAATCGAGGCCGCGCTATCGAAACACGGGTTTTTACGTGGCAAAGGAATTTACTATCGAGGACTTGCCCAGCGAAGTGAATAACGATGGCATTTATATTGGCCGTCCATGCATGCCGGCAAGATTGTTAATGTAATCGAATTCGCTTGGAAATGGACTCGCGGAAATGTAGCGTCTTTTTTGGTGCGGGGACCTGATACCGTCGTGGGTATCTACTCACTCCGATGATTTGATGGTTTTTCGATTTCTATTTCTCTGAGTCCTTAGATTTTTGCGAGGCGGAAATCGTCCAAAAACAATGCTCCGAATATCGGACACGGGGTTTCATTGCAGCCGATTCGTTGAACGCCAATTCGGACGACGGGAGTCGCCTTTGCTACAAACTCGAATTTGTATTCAACCCAATTACCCGCAGTGGAGCGAAACTCGGCCGACTTTCCCAGCAGCTCATTAGTGATGCCGTCGCTCACGGTGATTGCCGGTGGACCTGCAGAAATCAGTTCGGGCGAATTCGAAAATACTCTTAAATTGTATTTGCGGCCGGGTTGTACGAACACCAATTGAGACACTATGTTTTTGCCTACTTCTACGCTCCCAGCGAATTTGATATTAAGCGAGCTTGATCCCGAGTGAAAAGTTCTTTGATCGCGAGCCACGGCGGTTGCCGTCGTCCTTTGGTTGATTTGCCACCCAAGCCCGCTTGCGTCATTTTCGGTAATCGTCTCAAAGCCGCCGTCAAAGATCAGCTTGTTTACGTCGTATTCATTGGGTTTCAACCGCGACAACCAAACCTCCCGTGCGGTCTCGAAAATTTCTTTGTGCAGTAAATACTGTATAAATTCATTCTTTTCGCCGCTCGTGAGTTCGTCGCTGACCAAGAAAGACCTGACGCCATCTGTCATGAAGTTATGTTTTATCAGATAGCGGGCTATAAGTTTCTTCGTTTCGCGGGAGGTTGGATTAAAGGCGTTTTCGATTGCGAGCGGATCGTTAGGGAAGGAAACCCGGGCCCGGTGCAGCATTTGAGGATAAAGATCGGGATCGCGTTCGGCAGCCTTGCTCAGGTAATGAAACGCTTCTTCACTCCTGCCCGCTTCCAGAAGCATCATCCCCATGTAATAGTTGGGCTGGCTGTAGTTTGGGGCTAATTCCAAGGCTCTTTGAAAGGCTGTTTCGCTCGCGAGATAATCTTTTTGCAGAGTCCTTGAATAGCCTAAACGAAGCGAAAGTAGAAAGTCGTTTCGACTCAACGCTATCGCATTTTCAAACGCCACGGCGGCCCCGGAGTAATCTTTGTTACGCAGCAAAACTTCACCCAGTGTTTTCTGAGCGTTGGGATTTTCGGGCATGTATCGGACGGCCGCCGCCGCTTCGGACTCAGAGCCGGAGCGATAGGCCGTGTCTGCATAGTAGTGTGAAAGTCCGTGGCGGACGGCCGAAAACCCGATAAAAATGATGAAACAGGAGTAGGCGAGCACAGGTAATAAGCTGTTGATCCCAAAAGCCTTGTTGTTGAAGATTTTCATGTCGGAGACTTACGATACAAGACTCGTCAATTGGACGAACTCGTCGCCTTGTTTTCGATCTGCTTGATTCTTGCCGAGACACGCTGAATTCCAGTACGCGAGTCCTCGCAATCTTCCAGTTTTAAGGCTTTTTTGTAGTACTTAAGCGAAGCGTGAAAATCTTGTTCAATCTCGCTGCATGCGGCCAAATAATAGAATGAATGTTCATTCGGTCCGAATCGACCGAGAATCATTTTGAAAACGGCCTGGCATTCGTCATAC
>JABFSB010000153.1 GCA_013140875.1 Acidobacteriota bacterium | reverse complement strand
CATTTGTTCCTGGAAACAGGGCGATAGAAGTTTTGCTGGAAGAACGTTATGGCGACTGAGGCGGCCTTTTGGGATACAAGCGCCCTTGTCCCTCTATTTGTTTTTCAAGACGCGTCGCTCGCAGCACAGCGAGAACACCGGAATTACCCGGCAAAAACTCTGTGGTGGGGAACCCAGGTCGAGGTTCGCAGCTCACTTGCACGTTTAATACGGGATGGCGAAATCGATCCCGGCGGTTTTGAAACAGCCGTGAAAAAGTGGCTCGCTATATCACAACGCTCCCGCGAACTTCCGCCATCACTGCGAGTGCTTGAAATAGCCTCAGACCTTCCCGACAAATACGGCGTTCGTGCTCTTGATGCGTTTCAACTTGCCGCGGCGCTTGTTTGGTGCAAAGAAAAGCCGCAAAATCGCCCGTTTATCTGCGCGGATTTACGACTCGGCGGAGCGGCAAGCGATGCGGGATTTGACGTGGTCACATTGCTTTAGAACTTTGCACCGCAGCCGCCAGCCGCGACGACGAAGTCGCAGGGCAATGGGCCTTTCATGATTTCATCATCGGTGCCAAACAACAGGTCAAAGCCCAATTCGGCGAAAGCTCAACCACGGGGTGTTTGGTAAGGTTGCATATGTGGAATTATGGATATGGAATTAGTCGCGGATACATCAACGATTATTGCCGTGATTGCAAATGAGCCTGAAAAGCCGTTGTTGATCGCTAAAACTCAAGGCTATGACTTGGTTGCACCGCGTTCGTTGTATTGGGAAATTGGCAACGCGTTTTCGGCGATGATTAAACGCGGACGTATCACTCTGGAACAAGCAACCGCAGCGATAGAGATTTACAAACAGATTCCCATCGACTTGCTTGATGTTGACCTGGAACAGGCGTTGGAACTAGTTGACAAGCACAAAGTTTATGCTTACGACGCTTACATGATTGCTTGTGCGTTGGATCGCGGTTGTCCTTTGCTGACATTAGACGGCGGGTTAGTTTATGCTGCAAAAGCGGCGGGCGTAGAAGTCTGGGAGGCAAATTAACAAATGCAAACATATACAGAAACACAAGAAAATTTGTCGGGTTTACTCGAACGAGCGTCGAACGAAGGCGAGGTGCGGATCAAGCGAACCAACGGACAGATATTTATCCTTAAACCCGAGAATGGCAAGCGCTCTGCCCTAGATGTCGCAGGCATTGATTTAGGCATTTCAACCAAAGAGATCGTCGAGTTCGTCCGCGAAGGGCGTGAAAGGCCGTAAGAGCGGGGCTTCCTCATCGGCAAAGGCGGCCTCTACGGCAACGTCATCCGCACCGGCGTCATGCTAAATTCAACCACCGATTCCATCGACAAAGTCATCGAGGCATTGGATGCCGGCTTGGCCTTATGCTAAGAGATCAAGAAATGAATCATGAGCAGCACACTTGATCAGATTCGGGAGTTGATTCGACAGGGTTCAGTCCGAATTTCCGAACACGGTTATGACGAACTCGCGGCGGACGGCATTCTCGTCCGCGAGGCGGTTGAGGGCGTCACAAGTGCGATTCTTGTCGAAGACTATCCGAATTATCCGAAAGGTGCGTGCGTGTGGGTGCGAGAAATGCTTAATGACGGGCGACACATTCACGTCGTTTGGGGCATACCAAAAGGCAAGACCGAACCTGCAGTTCTGATAACTGCCTATCGTCCCGACCCCGATTTATGGGAAAATGATTTTCTAAGGAGAAAGCAATGAAAAAAGTAATCCGTACAAAGCTGATCCACGAGGGCGAGTATGCCGCTGAGGTAGAGGTAGAGCTAAGTGAGACCGATGATGAATGGTCGCCGTATCTAAGTTTAGAAGAGGCCTATAAGCTGGACGACGTTAGAGAAGCTCTACGCCGGGGTGATCTGCGCGTCGCAGCCCGCCACGCCCGCATCTTCAGCCTAACGCCCATTGCGGCGTAGGTATAGTTCGTATAGCCATTGACGATGCGGCGATCGCTGATCTCGAGTCCGAACTCAAGATGAAACGCGATGTGCGCGATGACAAGTATCTGGCACTTGATAAGAAACGCTCAAACATCGGCATGGCCGTCGCCGGCGACCCCGCCTACGGCAACGACAGCCCACTCTACGGAGCAATGGGCTTCGTACGCAAATCCGAGAAGAAGTCCGGTCTAACAAGAAAAAAGAAGCCGTGACATGTCCATTATGGAAAAGAGCGAACAGAAGACACCCATGCCGATGAAGTGTGGGTGTCGCTTTTCCTACGTTTGAGGTAATTGTGACTATGGAGGTCAAAATGAAGGTCTTTATTATTGTTCTTTCGGTCTTTATACTCGGAGCAGTTTCTTCGAACACCACTGCTCAACCCCGGAAAACTCCGGTCGTAAAAAAGGCGGTTCAGCAGACTAAGACAACCGAAGTTCCAAAGCCCGAAGAGCGCCCAGTTACGGTCTACCTTAAGGAAGGCGAACCTGTCAGTGGTAAATTCGTAGACGCCTCGTCGGAAGGGCTACACCTTGTTGTTGCTGGCAACAAACTCATCGTCCACTGGAAGAACATAAAGCAAGTCAGCTATACCGATGTAGCGCCAGTTGAGCCACCCGCACCAAAAATTGATAAGGGAAAAGAGGCGCTTGAAGGTGCTGTTAAGTCTTTGAAGAAACTCTCGACGGCCGTTGAAGTCGGCATCAACTTTCAAGAGTTCAGCCGACGACTGATCGATATAAAGATAGAGTATGAAGGTTACCTTTCGGCGATAACCGATGCTGATGCAAAGAGTGAACTCATGAAAGCGATGGAAGCCTACGAAGACTCCAAAACGATTTGGAATTACATGGTTGGGAACAATTCTATGGGTCGGGCGACCGGCGACCTGTTTCCAGATTATGAACCGGGGAAGACGCTTCAAGCAAAGTACTCTCTCCCAACTTATCGAACGAGCGGTTTACATCTCATGGAAGGAGACAAAGCTATGAAATTGATCTGGGTGGTCGCCGCAAGCCATATTGAAAAGGCCGCAGCTAAGCTGGAAGGAAAGTAAAGAAGGTGGCTGATACGCCCGAGTTACAATCCCAAGTTCCGCATATTGGTTTCGTGGTCAACGAGAAGGCCTATTGCCTGTGGGATGTCGAAACCTACGCAGAACGAACTCTCGAATTTGTGCGTGGCATTGATCCGACGTATTTCGATCACATCGCGTCGATACATGGTGAATTACTTGAGGGTGAAGAAAAGCAGTATGCCGCTACCGCTCTTCGTATAGCTTATACACAGGGTCTTGAAACTCTATTCGCGTTGATCTGTGCCGTTGTGCAAGCTCCATATTGCGTTGCCGGGTGGGTTTTAAGGTATACGAATAAGGACTTGTACGAGTTGGTCAAAATGATTAATGAACAACAGCCTGTCGTCACCCAACTAGTAAACAAGAAGGTAAGTTGGCAAGCAATAGCTGATCTAATATTCAGCAATCTGAAGATGGAGGATGATGCGAAAGACAAGGAATTGAGAACGTGTTTCGCTAATCTTTGGAAGCGATTTGCAAAAGACTACTTGGACGAAAATAACATAGCCGAGTACAACAGTCTGAAACATGGAAGTCGTGCTCACATGGGACCCCATTATTTAGCAATGGGACTTGAGGACACGCCGGGCGTTCCAGCTCCACCAGAACGAATGGAAACTATATCTGCAAGTCAGTTCGGTTCTTCCTTTTTGGTTCCAGTTAAATTACATGATCGGCGAAACTTCACGGTTAAGACATTCCGAAAGAACTGGCAGCCGCAAAACATGATCTTTGCGCTGAACTTTATCTCCATGTCCATTGGGAATGTTCTTAGCTTCATCAAAATCTTTCACAAAGAAAGTTTTGAAAAGGCACCGTTTATTTTTCCTCCTGATTTCGACGACTTCAAAAAGCCGTGGGCCGAGCACGACAGAATGGTAGTTAATTGGGGAGCACGAATTGAGGAAGTTGATGTTACACCTCTCACGGAAGCAGAAATATTGACGTTCTACGAAGAATCATTACCAGAGACTTAAACGATGAAAACACTGATCAAAAACGGGCGGGTTGTTACTGCGGTGGACGACTATCGGGCGGATATTTTTATTGACGGCGAGACGGTGACGACTATCGGCAAGCGGCTGGATATGGAGGCGGATGTTG
>JABFSB010000502.1 GCA_013140875.1 Acidobacteriota bacterium | reverse complement strand
CCGGGATATTTCACTAAAGGAGGTTGCTTTGCGGTCGGATGGAATGGACGGTACTTTGCTCAAGCGCGCCCGCCACATCATAAACGAGAACGGAAGAGTGCTCGATTCGGTTGACGCGTTGCGAAACGGCGATATGGATGCGTTCGGCCGGTTTCTCACTTCATCGCATAAAAGCCTTCGGGACGACTTCAAGGTAAGCAGCCGGGAACTAGACCTTATGGTCGATATAGCCCTGGATCAAAAAAGCGTTCTAGGTGCCCGCATGACCGGCGGCGGCTTTGGCGGATGCACAATAAATTTAATGGCACCCGGTGGTGATCAGTCCAATTTTGCCGCGACAGTCTCGAAAGCATATCTAATGGAGACCGGAATCAAGCCTGAAATCTATCCTTGTTCGATCGGTAATGGAGCAGCCGAAATCACCTTTTGAGAGCTCGCGATACTGACTTTTTACGTAAGAGGTCTTACCAATTTACAGCGTCGGCCATCATTTATTTGCCTTTAGTCACTAAACTTGATATTCTCAGGTTATTACTATGGTTAAGCGGTTTTCTGAGACAATAAAACTGCCTTAAAATAAAACGTCCGCAATAATAAAATGAGTAATCAAGCCGCATCGGAAGCGAAATATAAATACGTAAAATATCTTTGGAAAGACGAAGAAGCCGACAAACTCGAAGGCGTCGACCGGCTCGTGTACCGTTCGAATCGCTTAGGGGACGACCTTTCGCTGACGAACACCGGCGGCGGCAACACGTCTTCAAAATTGCCGGAAACGGACCCGCTCACCGGCGGGACCGTCGAAGTGCTTTGGTTAAAAGGTTCGGGCGGCGATCTTAGAACGGCGAAACGCGACGGGTTTGCCTCGCTTTATCTCGAAAAGGTCCGGGCGATGGGGCCGATCTACCGGAATGATCCGCACAACGGCCCGAAGACGTCGATAGAAGATGCGATGTACCCGATGTATTCGCATTGCGTTTTCAACTTAAATTCTCGTGCATGTTCAATCGATACTCCGCTTCACACACTTGTCCCGTTCAAACACGTCGACCACCTGCATCCGAACGCGGTGATCGCCGTTGCCGCGTCCGTAAATCAGGAAAAGTTGACGAAAGAAATTTACGGTGATGATGTGATCTACATTCCGTGGCAGCGTCCGGGCTTTGATATCGGCCTGAAGATCGAGCAGTTGATCAAGGACAACCCGAAAGCGAAAGGTATCTTGCTCGGGCATCACGGGATGAGTTCGTGGGACAACAGCGACAAGACCTGCTACGAAACGGCGCTTGAGATCATCGATCGGGCAGCTCAGTTCATCGAGGAGCGCGATAAGGGCGAAGATACGTTCGGCGGGCCGAAGCATCAGTACCTTGATGAAGCAGCCCGGCAGAAGCTGCAGACCGAGGTCATACCGTTCATCCGCGGCCAGGTTTCGGTTTACCGCAGATTTGTCGGCACCGTTCAGGACGATCCGAAAATGCTGAGGTTCGTCAATAGTGTCGACGGCCCGCGTCTTGCCGAATTGGGAACGTCGTGTCCCGACCATTTCCTGCGCACGAAGATCAAGCCTTTGTTTGTGAATTGGAATCCGGCAACTGGCGACATCGAGAGCCTGAAAACGGCTATTTCCGATGGTTTGGTGCAATACAGAAAAGATTACGAGGATTATTACAATCGATGTAAGCGGGCGGATTCGCCGGCGATGCGCGATCCGAATCCGACTGTTTGTTTAATTCCGGGACTAGGCATGATCGCGTGGGGCAAGAACAAGAGCGAGTCACGTGTGACCGGCGAGTTTTATAACTGTGCGATTGAAGTGATGCGCGGCGCCGAAGCGATCGACCAGTACGAAGCGATGGACCAGCAGGAAGCGTTCGATATCGAATATTGGCCGCTGGAAGAGGCGAAACTCCAAAGAATGCCGCCCGAAAAGGAACTCGACCGTCAGATCCACGTGATCATCGGGGCCGGTGCCGGCATCGGAAAAGAGACGGCGCATCGCATCGTAAAGGAAGGCGCGCATGTCGTTTGCGTGGATAAGGATGAAGCCGCGGCTAAGGAAACTGCTGCCGAGATAATTGCGCAGTACGGTTCGGGCATCGGCGTGTCGGGCACCGGTATTTCGAATTGCGGTGTCGCTATCGGCCTCGGCTGTGACATGACCGACCGTGAATCGGTGGCGAAACTATTCGATAACGTGATGCTGGCGTACGGCGGTATCGACGCGGTGATCGTAACAGCTGGTGTTTTCGTTCCGCCGGATAAGTCGGGCAATATCGAAGATAAGATGTGGGATTTCACATTCGGCATTAACGTAAAAGGAGCTTACATTGTTGCCGACGAGGCCCACAAGATTTTCAAGCGGCAGGGTTTGACGGGCAATGTCGTGCTTACGACAAGTGCTAATGCCGTGGTGGCAAAGAAGGGAAGTCTCGCGTACGACACGAGCAAAGCGGCGGCAAATCATCTTGTTCGCGAACTTGCTGTCGAGATGTCGCCGCTGCTCCGGGTAAACGCCGTTGCCCCGGCGACCGTTGTAAAAGGGAGTACGATGTTTCCGCGTGATCGGGTTATTGCGTCGCTCGCCAAGTACGACATTCCGTTCGAAGAATCCGAAGAGACGCACTCTTTGACCGAGAAGCTGTCGAATTTCTACGCCAAACGTTCGCTTACGCAAACGCCGATCGAGCCGTCCGATCAGGCCGAGGCGATCTTTTTGCTTCTCTCAAAACGTCTGGCTAAAACGACCGGTCATATCATTCCGGTCGACGGCGGACTGCAAGACGGTTTTATGAGGTGACATATGCCGACAGCGTTCGAAATATCCGACGATTTCATCGCCGATCAAAACAAAACGAAGCTAGAGTGGCTTGCCGAAGACCTTGAATATCTTGGGAAAAAGTTGCGTCGGCGCAGCGTCGATATCGAATCGATGATCGAAAAGGCCAGCGGCCTGAAAGTGGCGGTGCCTTCCTGGGGTGTAGGAACCGGCGGGACCCGATTTGCAAGGTTTCCGGGGCCGGGCGAGCCGCGGGGTATTTTTGAAAAGCTCGAAGATTGTTCGACGATCAACAAACTTGTTCGAACGACGGGAGCGGTTTCCCTCCACATTCCGTGGGACAAACCGGAAAACGTCAGCGACCTTGTTCGAAAGGCCGAGGCATGCGGACTAAGTTTCGACGCGATGAACTCGAACACCTTTCAGGACCAGCCGGGACAGCAGCATTCCTACAAACACGGCAGCCTTTCGAATGCAAATGGAGCGGTCCGGAAACAGGCGATCGATCACAACATTGAATGCATTGAAATCGGTAAGAAGATCGGATCGAAAGCGTTGACCGTTTGGGTAGGCGACGGCAGCAATTTTGCCGGACAATCGAACTTCCGCCACGTTTTGGAACGCTATCTCGAATCGATGCGTGAGATCTATGCTGCGATTCCCGACGATTGGAAACTGTTTATCGAGCACAAATTTTTTGAGCCCGCATTCTACTCGTCCGTCATAAACGACTGGGGTACGAGTTATTTTTGCGCCAGGGAACTGGGCGACAAAGCGTCATGTCTCGTCGATCTGGGCCATCATGCGCCGAACGTAAACATCGAACAGATCGTGGCGCGGCTCATCCAGTTCGGCAAACTCGGCGGTTTTCATTTCAACGACAGCAAGTACGGCGACGACGATCTCGACACGGGTTCGATCAAGCCGTTCCAGTTGTTCCTTATTTTCAATGAACTGGTCGATGCCGAGTTGAGCGGCGTACCGGATTTCGGACCTTCATATATGCTCGACCAATCGCACAACGTGACCGATCCGATCGAATCGTTGGTTACGAGCGCGATCGAGGTCTCACGAGCATTTGTCCAGGCCCATTTAGTTGACCGGGAAAAGTTGGTTGAGGCTCAGGTCACCGGCGACGCGATCGCCGCTCTCGCGATATTGAAGGAAGCATTTACGACCGACGTGTCGCCGATTCTTGCCGCCGCCCGAATGCGCAGCGGCGGAGCGATCGATCCGGTTTCCGTTTATCGGCAGAGCGGCTACCGCAAGGAAAAAGCTAAAGAGCGTCCCGCTCAAGTTGGCGTGTCGGCAGGTATCGTCTAGTTACTTCCAATTTTCTTATTGCTGCCGATGGCGATTCCACTCTATACAGC
>JABFSB010000136.1 GCA_013140875.1 Acidobacteriota bacterium | reverse complement strand
TGAACGTCGATTGGCGCGGCCGTATTTATCCCGCGAAGGCCTTTTACAGCGAGGCCAACGGTTCGCCGACATTTTTGATCGACGCGCCGTCGTATTTTCATCGCGATTCGATTTATGGCTATCGCGAAGATCATGAGCGTTTCGCGTTTTTCAATCATGCCGCACTGGTGTTGCTGCAACGGATCGGCGACGCGCCGGACATTGTCCATCTCAACGATTGGCACTGCGGGTTTGCCGCGGCTGAGATCGCTTCACGGCGTCGATGGGACGCATATTGGCGTAATACCCGGACGGTTTTCTCGATCCATAACATGGCGTATCAAGGAGTCTTTGGTACCGAAGACCTGTGGAAGTTCGGTTTCGGAGACGAACTTGAAAGAAATGCCTTTTTGTCCAATGGAGCGGCCTCGGCGATGAAGGCCGGGCTTTCGCTTTCGGACACGATCTCGACCGTGTCACGACGCTATGCAAAAGAGATCCAAATGTCCGAGAACGGCTACGGTCTGGACTGGCTCGTCCGTCAGCGAGCGGACAGACTTGTCGGCATTACGAACGGCGTCGATTACGAGGTCTGGAATCCTCGAACAGATAGCGAACTGCCAGCCCATTTCGATTCTTCGGACCTGAGCGGCAAGCGGGACTGCAAGCGTGACCTGCTCGAACAGTTCTCGCTGCCGATCCGACTTGAAAGGCCGATCTTTGCGAACATCACACGCCTTACCGCTCAAAAGGGAATCGACCTTATGATGCAGGTGGCCGGTGAGATTCTTGCGACCGGATCATATATTATCTCGCTCGGATCAGGCGAGAAAAAGTACGAAGATTTTTGGCAAAGCCTGCGCGATTACGCCCCGCAGCAGGTCGGTGTCTTTCGCGGCTATAACGAAAGCCTCGCACACAGGATCGAAGCGGGCGCGGACATGTTCCTTATGCCGTCGAAGTTCGAACCCTGCGGCCTGAACCAAATGTACAGCCTGCGCTATGGCACGGTCCCGATCGTCCGTGCGGTCGGCGGACTGGATGACACGGTGCAGAATTTCGATTCGGTCGGCCTAAACGGAAACGGCTTTAAGTTCGGCCCTTATCGCGCCGACAAATTCCTCGAACGAATTTACGAAGCTCTCTTTGCCTACGGCGACCCGGATACGTGGCGGGCGATCCAGCTTAACGGAATGACCCAGGACAACTCGTGGGAAAACGCGGCACGCAATTACGTAAAGCTTTATAGCTGGACAATGAATCGATGGTGAGCTTCCGCATCGACCGTGAGATAATACTCCGTGAATTTACGTACGAGGATGCCGAAGAAGTGTTCCGGACGGTTACGGAAAACTATGAACACCTCCGTCCGTTTATGCACTGGATCGTGCCCGATTATTCGCTCGAATTAACTCGTCATTTTATTTCTGAGGCGATCGCGGCCAGATTGGAACGGCGGAACCTGGGATTGGCGATCTTACGCAAAGATCGATTTATCGGGTCGATCGGATTTACAACCTTCGACCGGCTGGCGAACACGACCGAGATAGGCTATTGGATTTCGGGGGACGAAGAAGGGAAGGGAATAATCACCCGGGCGACCCGGCTATTGATCGGCCACGCGTTCTCTGAACTTGGAATGAATCGAATCGAAATCAGATGCTCGGCCGAAAATCTCCGCAGTGGGGCCATTCCGGAACGCCTCGGGTTTAAGAAAGAGGGCGTACTCCGGCAGTCGCAGTTTCGCAATGGTAAACTGCACGATTTTAACGTCTATGGGTTGCTCAAAAGTGAATGGCAGCCAAAAAGTTAAGGTTCTATGATCATTGTTATTATCGGCGCCCAATGGGGCGATGAGGGAAAGGGAAAGGTCGTCGACCTTTTGGCGGACCGTTTTGATATCGTTTCGCGATATCAGGGCGGGCACAATGCCGGTCACAGCGTGTATGTCGGCGACAAGGCATTCGTGCTCCGTCTGCTTCCATCGGGAATAATCCATCCTGATAAGACCTGTGTTCTAGGGAACGGTATGGTTATCGATCCCAAAGCGTTTTTCGAAGAGGTCGATCAGATCAAGGAGAAGGGAGTTGAAGTAACACCTGAGCGTTTGAAGGTTTCGTCCCGTGCCCATTTGATCATGTCGTATCACCGGGCGCTAGATCATACGTCGGAAGAAAGGCTTGGCAATGAAAAGATCGGAACGACACTTCGCGGTATCGGTCCGGCCTACGAGGACAAGGCCGGTCGACGGGGCATTCGCGTTGCCGATGCGCTTTCTCCCGAACTGCTAAAACTTCGCATCGAGCGTAATCTCGAAGAGGCGAACCGGATAATTGTGCTATTCGGTCAACAACCGCTTCGTGCCGATGACATTTATAATGAGATAGCCCCGTTGGTCGAGCGGCTCCGTCCTTTTGTTTGCGAAACATCGCACTTCCTCGCGAGCGCCCGAAAAATGAACAAAAAGATCCTTCTCGAAGGAGCGCAGGCGACATTGCTTGATGTCGACCACGGTACTTATCCGTACGTCACGTCGTCAAACCCCACGGCGGGAGGCGCCTCGGTCGGGGCAGGAATTCCGCCGCACCACATCACGGGAGTTCTCGGGATCGTGCGAACTTACGCAACCCGTGTCGGCGAAGGCCCTTTCCCGACCGAGATGCTCGACGCCGAAGAGACCATAGCCCACCTGATCCGCGAACGTGGCAATGAATACGGTTCGGTCACTAAACGCCCTAGAAGGTGCGGCTGGTTCGACGCGGTGGCAACGCGCTATGCGGCCGAGTTGAACGGATTCGATTCCATAGCTCTCACGAAAGTTGATGTATTGGATGAGCTGGAAGAGATCAAAGTCTGCGTAGGTTATGAGATAGATGGAGTAAGGATAGACACCTTCCCTGCCGTTTCCCATGATCTGCGACAGATAAAACCGGTCTATGAAACTTTGGAAGGCTGGCAAAGCTCGACGTTAGGCGTAACCGACTTCGACGATCTGCCGGAAAAGGCAAGAAGCTACGTTAAATTTCTGTCCGAATCCATTGGCGTAGAGATCGGCCTGATCTCGACCGGACCGGAGCGGGATCAGACCGTCATCTTAAAAGACTCAGTAATGGAAGGTTGGTTTGCGGGTTAGATGGAATCGGAAATAAGCATTATTGGGTTCGATCGCGCTTATGCGGACGCATTTGCGGAGCTCAACTATCAATGGATCAGCCAATACTTTGTTGTTGAAGAGCATGACCGCGAAATGCTTGATCATCCGGTCGAAAATATTATCGAAAAAGGCGGCTGGATCTTTTTTGCCGTTGCGGAGAATAATGCGGTAGGTACGGTTGCTCTGGTCGATGACGGGGAAGATCGCTTTGAGCTTGCAAAAATGGCGGTGTCATCCTCGTTTAGGAGGCGAGGGATCGGCGACCGGCTGATCGAGGCCTGCGTTGAATACGCCGCAAAGAATCGTAAAGGGTCTGTCTTCCTCCTTTCGAATACGCTGCTTGAGCCGGCCATCAATCTTTATCGAAAGCACGGCTTTGTCGAGACGGTGCTTGACCAGAACTCGCCCTACGAGCGGGTGAACATTAGAATGGAACTTGCCTTGCCCGTATCCAATATGTAAAATCACTAATTCGGCCGGTGCGACTTGTCCGGCCGTTAGTGGTCCGATAGCTCAGTCGGTAGAGCAAATGGCTTTTAACCATTGGGTCGAAGGTTCGAGTCCTTCTCGGATCACCATTTTCGAATCGCTCGCGGGGTGCCTTGAAAAAGGCATCCTTTTTTGTTTTAAAAGGCGGTGCGTTATTGTTGGAACTTTTTCCAAATTGGTGATATAAAAAGGCGGACGAAACTATATATTCACGAAAAACGATATAATTTCGTGGTTTGTATGGAAGCATACAGACGGTGTAGCCGTGGCTGCCGTAAGCTACCTCAAAATTGCCAAACCTGAAAACGTATTTTGTTTTCAAAGCTGACGTTCCTGATCGTTAGAAAAACGTTGCAGGGGCGTCGTTTGGGAAGTTTACGGCAAGTAGGTCGTAGGTTATACCCACTAATCACAAGGACTCGAAAAAACAATGGAGGATTCGAAGATGGACGAGATCAAGACGAATGTCCCCAAGACATTTAGCGATCGCGTAAGTGCGCTCAGGTATCTGATAGTGCTTACGGCCCTGGTAG
>JABFSB010000034.1 GCA_013140875.1 Acidobacteriota bacterium | reverse complement strand
CGGTAGACCGAATCGCGCTGGGCGCTTACGGAAATTAAACTTGCAAAGATCAAAAAAGGAATTGCGAAGACTTTGGTACAACGAGCGATGAAGTCCATTCAACCTCCATCTTCGTGGATTCTCAAACAGCATCCGCGAAGTGAAAAAGCAATGGCCGTGCCACGGGCCGCGTAAAAGGAAAACGATGCGAAAAATCAAGGTTTTTCGCATTCTACAGGTGATGGCCGAACGTTGTCCAGATTTTTCGGTAACAATTTGGTGTGAGAGTGTGCACGATTTCGGGCAATGTGGGGAAGACGGGAGACGGGAGACTCTCTCCAGTCTCAAGTCTCCCGTCTCTAGTCTTCTTTACTGGAGTATCGGATGGCCGCCGCCTTTGCTGTGGTCGGCGGTTTGCGAATAGCGACGGCGGTCGTTGTGATAAAGCACGAGGTGCTCGCCTTCGAAGCGGACGATGTCGGAAACGCGTTTGAGGTCGCGTTTGTGTTCGGCTATCACGAACGCGGCGGGGTCGTTCGAGATGACCATGCCGGCGGCGAAAATGTATCCGCCCTGGTCGTAATCGGTCCCGGCGTATTGGGCCGCACCGACGGCGATGTCGGGCGAATAACTGCCATCGGCGCCCTTTTCGCGATCGGCCTTGGCGACGAATACCGTGTAGTCGGAATAGTTGAGCCGGCGCGAATAGCGATTCTTTCTGGCAACGGCGAAAAGGTCGGTCAATCCCTGATCGATCGCGGCGAGCATGGCCGCATTCGGCTGCGTCACGGCATAGATATTGGCACCTTTGGGCGTGCGGACGGCGAGCTTGAAGGTGTCGCCGGTGATGCGCTGGGCTTCGGCCAACGCACGCCGGTTCTGCGCGACCGAAATCTGTGAAAGGGCCATCACAGCTACGGCCACCGAAAAAATCGTAATTAAAAAATGTATTCGTCTCATAGTCCCGCCTCCAAACTTTCCTGCATCAATTGGCGTACCAGCGACTGATGCCGGAACACTAGTTTTTTCTTTTCCTCTTTTTCATCTTCTTCCTATTCGCTTTTTCCGTGGTCTCACTCCCTAATTTCTGATTCACCGAAGAGTTGACCACAGAAGAAGAGGAATAAGAAGAAAAAGATGAATCGGAACCAGAGCCGCAGCCACTGTCAGCAGTTGTAGGGCTGTTTGACCACAGCGACATTTCTTTCTATTTACCCGGATTGTATACCCTCGCGGTACGCCGCTTTAGTTGCGACGGGTAGAAATAGACGTCGCGCAGATCGCCTTTGCTATACCGTTCGGCCTGGTCGTTAAAGTGCTTCGATTTCAGATCGCCGCTTTCTCCGCCGGCGGTGACGGCTTTCGCCCTCACGGTTTTGCCAAACTCGACGACCGCGACGAAACTGTTGCCGCTCGTTCCATACCACTTCTTCGTGCCGTTCATCGGCCGTGCGCCAAACGAGGCGAGCGAGCCCAAGTTGCCGGACGTAAATCCAACCGGAATGCTCGGCTTTGAATCATCGAAGGGATGAACGATATCGCTCGAAATTCGCTGAAAGCGGTTTATGTCGCCCCACGGCGTTTTCCACGTTCCGAAATCGGCCGAAAGCCTGTCGGATGCGGCGGAAAGCGATCGCAGCAATTGTTCCGCCGGAACCCGGCTATGTACATATTCTTCCAGCGGCATTTGCGACTCCCTCGCACTGGTCACTACTTTACGCGAAACGTCCTCGGCCCAGAAGACGGCCAGAGAAGTCGGAACGGATGCCGCGGACCAGCGCAGATCCCAGGCTCGAAGAAGCGCGATCTGTGCGGATAATTTTGATTTGAACGGGTCGCCGTCGGGCGTCTGATCCCACGCGTTTATCAATGCGGGAATGGTATTTTCAAACCAGGGAAGATAGCTGTCGTAAGCGGCGGCGTTGAGCGATTCGAGCGTGAAATCTTTTTTGTTTTCGAGGACGCGAACGGCATGCCGCCCACGAGCCGACTCGATCCCGGAATCGACATAACGCGGATAATCTTTTTGTTTAAGGCTGCTCGGGCCGGCCGCCGACCACGGCCAGTTGTTGCTGTTGTAGAGCCAGCCGCTTGCGGGATTGAAAAGATTGGGCGATTCGTCCGTGCTCAATAAGCCTTTGTATTCGGTCGCCGGATCACTGCCGTCGACGGGTTTCGTCCAATCGAATTTATCATCGCGGCGTTGAATGTAGTTCGGATGAAAATACGCAATGTTCCCGTCGGCGTCGGCGTAGATCGTCGCGTTCGAGGAATTCGCGTGCAGGTCCATTATCTTTTTGAACTCGTTATAATTTTTGGCTTTCGTGCGGGTGTACGATTGCGTTAGGGCTTCGATGGGTTTGTGCATCAGGTTGACGCTGACCCATTTGCCGTCGCTGTTGCGGCGAACGACCGGGCCGTGATGGGTGCGATAAAAGACACTTTCCATTTCGGTGAGGTCGTTGCGGTCCCGATACTTCACGCGAATGACGGTTTCGGTCACGGGCCGTTCTTCGCTGCCGACCTTGTAGAAATATTTTCCGTTCCGTTTTGTCACCGTCTCGACAAACTCATCGATCGCATCGACCGCGCTCGATGTGTGCATCCATCCGAGCCGTTCGTTAAACCCTTGATAAATAAAAAATTGTCCCCACGTGGCCGCGCCGTATGCGTTCAGGCCTTCGCCGCTGGTCACTTGCAATTCCGATCGAAAGAAGAACGATGTGTGCGGGTTGATGAGCAGTAAGGCTTTATTGCCGGTCGTATTCTTTGGAGCGATCGCGATACCGTTCGAGCCGGATGGTTCGCGGATAAGTTCGTTGCCCTCGTCGGGGGCGATCGCGAATTTCGGGTCGGCATCGCCGTCATAAAGATCGCGAAGCGCACGAACATCGATCGATTCGATATCGCCGCCGATGCTGCCCTCGGTAAAGCTGAGTGCCATCCAGGGTTCGAAACGCGTGATAACCTTTGGTTCTACGTTCGGATGTGCGGCGAGATAAAAATTGAGGCCGTCGGCCCATGCGTCCATCAATTTTTTTAGCCAGGCCGGACTTGATGCGTAGTTCGCCTTCAATTCATCAGGATTTATGAACAGCCGCATCCGCAGGTCCTGCCAAACGGCGGACGGGCCTTCGGCTTCGGCAAGGCGTCCCATCGCGTTCAGATAATTTGTTTCGATGCGGTTGAAATCATCTTCGGCCTGGGCATAGATCATCCCGAAAACGGCGTCAGCGTCGGTTTTGCCGACGACGTGGGCGATGCCCCAATCATCGCGGGTTATCGTGACGTTGTTCGCTCGTGTTTCCCAACGCAAGCGCTCGGCCGGCTGCTCGGCCGCGAGCGTTCCGGAAGCCAGGGCGGTAAGGGCAAGGAAGAAAAAGAACAGGGCCCGATCGGGGCGGCGTAATGTGATTGGCATTCGACCATATTACGCCACATCGACGCTGACCTCATAGGCGTGAATTGCCGCAACTAACTTGCGACTTCACAATAAACCTTGATCGCGCCTTTCGCGGTCGTGAGCGTCGTTAGAAGCTGCTCGTAATTTTCGAGTCCGGCAACCGGATGCGTCAGGAGTTTTGAAAGCCAACTGCCGTATTCAAGCACCGACTGTGCCATGTCCTTAACGCCGGATTCGAAATAGTCGCGGTTGGCGTTCACCGTGCCGACCATCACTTTGTTGCCGAGCACGAATTCGAGATTTATCTTGTCGGCCGGAATTTCGATCATGCGGTCGCCGCCCGTGACGCTGGAAAGCACCAGGACGCCATTCTTTTCCAACGCCTGCATTGCGTCGAAAACGATCGGCGAAAATCCCGTGCATTCGAAGATCAGATCGAAACCGCCGTGAGCGGCCGCGTAATCCTGAACGGAAAGCTCGGCGGTCGAACTGTACGAAGCACCAAGCTCTTCGATCAGGTCCGAGTTGAGATACGGAGCGGACGTTCGGCCAAAGGTAACGACCTCCAATCCGCGAAGCCTCAATACAAGCGTCGCCAGCAGGCCGATCGTTCCGGCGCCGAGCACCGCCGCGCGTTTCGGCTTCCAAACCTTTAACCGCCTTTGTATCTCGAATGCCTGAACGACGCCTTTTTGCACGACCGTCATCGGTTCCAGCAATACACCGACATCTTTCAAGCCGCGTGGAACTTTGACGATAAAGTCGGCATCATCCACGTAG
>JABFSB010000236.1 GCA_013140875.1 Acidobacteriota bacterium | reverse complement strand
GTGCAATAATGCCGGCGCACGCGGTACCGTGGCCGGCTGAATCGCCGCTCTCCGACGGATCGAACACGATGCGTTTGTTGTCGACGCGGGCCTCGACCGATTCGATCACTCTTCCCGCCAGGTCGGGATGGCTCGCGTCGATACCGCTGTCGACAATTGCGACGCGAACGGCGCGTCCCGTCGCCGAACGCCAGTCATCTGCCAGGTGCAGAAACCTGGCACCCCGCTCAAGTAAACCTGATTCAACTCCCGAAACGGTTGTCATAAAGGGTTAAAGCGTAAGAAAACTCGTCTCGCCTTTGGTGTCGGAATAACGAACGATAGATTCAAGCAGATCTTTGCAGATCACGCGTTCGGCCTCGCCGCGGCTGGCAATCTCTCGCACCAGGATTGCAAGGTCCATCATTTCGCGGTGTTCGGGCGAATCGCGCAATCCCTGAAGCCATTCGCGCACAACGGTGATGTCGCCTGCCGAATTGGCAAGAACTTTTTCACCCAAGTCCCGAAAAAGCTTTGCGGATTCGTAAGCGTTGACCAGCGAAGCGATGACCTCCGCAAAGGAGGCCGCTCGGTCCATTTCAGCGGGGGTAAACGGTTCGAAAGGCGGATCGCCGCGACGATTTATGTATTCGAGAACGCCGATGACCTCGCCATTGTGACTTAAGGGCGTGGCAAGTATCATCTGCGTCGAATATCCGGTGGTCTTATCGACTTCGGAATAGAACGAAGTTTCTTCGCCTACATCCGAAACGGCCATGGGCTGGCCGGACGAAAGTACAAAACCGGCAATTCCCTTTCCGGCGGGGACCTTGATGTTGATCAGCTGCTCGGCAACTTTTCCGATCGCCGAAAGAAATCTGAGGTCCCCTTGATCGCCGTCGCGGATCAGAATCGACGCCTCGTCCGAGCTTAACTCAGCCGCCGATATTTCGAGCATTTTCGCAAGCGATTGAGTCAGCGGCTCAGTCAATATATTCGCAATATCAACGGTCTCGATCAGCCGCTGTAATTTGGCGGGCAGGTCCTGTCCATTCGATTCCGTCATTCATTAATTTTCGCCTAAACACGGCGGATTATCAACCGGCGAAATGAATGGGCAAAACCGCTGGAAACACTCTCATATTCGATATTTACAAAGCCAAATCGATCAGATCCTTTGCTTGCGGGGCCCCAGGTATATTGTGGGCTGCGTGGAAATTATGGCTTTACGGAAATGTATTTGTCTCGCGTTATTGCTTTGTATTTCACTGGTCCGGCCGGCGAATATGCAGGACAGGCAGAACACTTTCGTCCCAGCTCCCGAACCTTTCACGCTGACCGAAGGCAGTTCGTTTTCCGCATCCAACGCTTCGGATACACCCCGAAAAAGCGTCATCCGAAAAGAGACGATCCAATCCGACGTCGAAGAGGCCCTTGAAATAATCGGAAAAAATTATCCCGCCGCGGTCAACAAGGAAGCGTTGACCGATTCGGCGATCACCTCGATGCTCAAGGCCCTCGATCCGCATTCGAACTATTACAATCCCTCGGAATTTGAAGACCTGATCAGCGAGCAGGAAAGCGAGTATTCAGGCACGGGCTCATCGATCGCGGGGTTTGAGCGAAACGGACGGATCGAGACATTTGTCATTTCGACATTCCCCGATTCACCGGCAGCAAGGGCGGGCCTCAGGTTCGCCGATCGGATAATTGCCGTCAATGGCAAAAATGTGACTAGCGAATCGCCGGATGCTATCCGCGATCTTATAAGAGGAAAACGCGGCACGACCGCCCGCGTGACTGTCGAACGGGCGAAGAGCGGTCTGTTCGAGATGGTCGAAATGAAGCGCGAACGCGTTCATGAACCGGCTGTGCCGAAGGGATTTATCCTTAAGGATAAGATCGGCTACATCGAAATTTCGAACGGATTCAGCAACGCTACCTTTAATGAACTGGAGATTGCCCTGGCCGATCTGCATCGTCAGGGCATGACCTCTCTTGTTCTGGACATTCGCGGCAACGGAGGCGGAATCCTTGAACAGGCGATCAGGGTCGCCGAAAAATTTCTTCCGGCTGGAAGCACGATAGTTTCGCAGCGAGGGCGTTATTCAAACGACTCCCGCATATGGAAGGCCGGAAAAGCGCGGTATGAATCATTGCCGATGGTATTGTTGGTCGATGAAAATACGGCATCGGCCTCAGAGGTCCTGGCCGGAGCGTTGCAGGACAATGACCGGGCGCTTATCGTCGGTGAAAAGACTTTTGGCAAGGGGCTGGTCCAGAGCGTGTTGAATTTGCCGGACGGAGCGGGCCTGACACTGACGGCCGCCCGATACTATACGCCGACGGGGCGGTCGATCCAGCGCAACTACGCGGACACTGGTCTCTACGATTATTTTCACCATCGGCAGATCGCCGAGGTCGGAACCTCAGTTTACGCCGCAAAAACGCTCACCAATCGAATCGTATATGGCGGGAACGGCATAACGCCCGACGATATGTCGACGAAACCGCTGCTCTCCGACGATAAGATGCCGCTTTTGGACCCTATTTTCTTCTTTGCCCGCGAAATTTTGAACGAAGACGGCATGGGAATTTCCTCGATCCGCCAGAAGATCATTTTTGGCGAGCAGGTCGTGGACCCGAACCTAAAAAAACGATTCTCCCAATTTGCAGCCGGCAAAGCTGACTGGTCGAAAATGCTTCCCAGCCTCAGTCAGGATGACGAATTTGTCCGCTCGATGCTCACCTACTATCTTCAAATGGGAACTTTCGGCCTTGAATCCGCAAATCGCGCCAAGATCGAATCCGATCCGCAAGTGGCCCAGGCCGTCCGCATCCTCCCGCGCTCCGCATTACTCGCCGCCGAGGCCGACAAAACACGATCAACCCCCCGAAAAGAAAAAAGCTCGCTGAGTCTAGTTCTCAACGAGCAAAGGTAGAAACAGGAGGAATTAGAAAGACTACCCGCCGCAAGCATTACGCCGCTGGCAATCAGCTTTCTGACCCAAATAAAGTGATGCACATACGGCACACTTCGGTTGCCTGACGCCAAAAAAATCTCCGCACCCAAGACTGAATGCGGAGACATGAGACGGAGAAGGAAGAGAATTAGAAGTTAATTTTACCTGAAACCTGTATTCTCCTCGCAAAGCTTGTGACTGAAGTCCTAATTTGTCCAAAAACGGACGAATTAAAGGTGGCGGTCGGCAGGCCAAAAGAAGCATTATTCGTTAGGTTAAGAGCATCGAACCTCAGATCGAAATTTAACCGCTCGGTAAACTTAAACTTCTTTGAAAGCGACACGTTGGTCTGGAACGTCCGCGGCGCTATGAAGTAGTTCCTACCTGAATTTCCGAGTTCACCCGGAGCCGGCTGCGAGAACTTCCCTTGAGCTTCTTCACTAAACCAATACCATGTTCCATTACGCTCTACCAATCCTCCGAGGTCACGAGGACAAGAATTACAGTTAGCAAACGATTGATTAACGTTACTAAAAGTACTTAGACCCGAATACACGGTAAACGGACGTCCGGATGCCCACAGGTAAGTACCTGATAACTGCCAGCCTCCGATCACGAAATCGAGTGCCTTTGGTATATCCGAACCGAAGGATTTACCCCTGCCAAACGGCAGCTCGTAAACATAGGTCGCCTGAAGGACATGTCGTCGGTCAAAATCGGAGTATGCGTAATTCAAATTACGATTGTTGATGTCAAAAGGCGTACTCGAAGCGGACTGATTATTCGCCCGCGAAACCGTAGTAAAGGTCGGGTCGAATGAACGGGTGTCTTTCGAGATCGAATACGTGTAACCAACTTGATAACCTAAACCACTACTTAGGCGTCGTTTCATTATTACTTCCAAGCCGTTGTACAGAGAATAGTCGTTGCTATCAAGGACATTCACATTGCCTGAGAACTGTGGATAACGTTGTAAGAAAAATGGATTCGCCAACGTTTGACCAACCAATTGCTGAGATGTGTTAGCACATCGCCCGGCAGTCACATCAGCCGCTTGACATAGCCTCTGGGAAGCCGCCAATGCTGCGGTAGCTACGCTCCCTCCGGTATTGGTCAAAGCAAGCGTGTTTGCGACCGCAGTAATGCCGCGGAAGGTCGCAGTGCCTGTTGAATTGGTTGTACTTCCCGTAAACAAAAGATTAATGAGGCACTGATTTGTGCTTCCCGGCACAGTCGCAGAGCCTAGAACCGAGTTGAAAGCCTCGAGGAAATTCTCGGGACAGCGAGGGTCGCGTGCGAAAATATTCACCTGATTCGAATCATATCCGCCAAAAAGGTGAACTCCGCGGCGGCCGATATAATTTACTTCAAGCACGTTTTTCCATCCTATCTCACGCTGAACTCCCGCAAACCATTGATGACTTTCCGGATACTGCGTGTCCGGATCGACCAGAGTGATGCCCGCCGTCGAAAAGGCCGGTGGTTGCCGGAGTTGAGACGGTGTCTGAGTCGGAACTAAACTGGGCAACCCGTTTCTGATTAAAAGATTTTGCGTTCCTATACCGGAAGCCGAACCTGAAAAAGTATTGCCGGGAGCACTCTGATAAACGCTGTTCGCAAAGACTTGCGATGGGAACCGGTCGTAAGACAATCGATAATTCATCCGAACTGATGTTTTTCCGCTGCTGAACGGATCCCATGCAAAACCTACTGAGGGCGAAAAGTTATTAAAGTCGTTCTTGAAAAGGTCTCCTTCTTCCCAGCGAAGAGTGTTAGACGGAGCCGCTCCAATGGTAAAAGGTTGATTCGCACGAAGTATCGGAAGGTCTTTCGAACTTGGGCTGAGCTTGATCTCGTACCTAACCCCGAGATCGAGGGTTAAATTAGGCCGAAAACGCCAAGTGTCCTGAACGTAGAAATCGTATTCAGGATAATACGCCCGCCAATTCCAACGTGTACCAGCCGGCGCGAATTGGTTAGGGCTGTTGGGGTCGACGACGAAGCCCTGGCTAAAACTGCCGATACGCCCTATGAGGTTATTTATCAAACCTTGCAGCGTCGTAAGATCGCTCGCATTAACTCCCGTATTTCCCGATGCTGGGAGGCCGAAGTTAGAAAAATTGCTCGATCCTGTACCGAAGCCAACAAGCGGCTCGATCTGTCCGCCGGCGGACGAACGGTCATCAAATTGACGCCCCAATCTAATATTCGTTCCCGCCTTGATTGTATGGGGTGAAAAATCAAAGGTCAGATTGTCGACAAACTGAAATGTGCGAGCCTTTCGAGCATTGTAATTAAAATTAGTAAAAGCATCGGTGATCGTGTTAAGCACGTACGGCACATCGGCCCGCGGCTCCGGCGTAGCAAAGCTAAAGCCGAAGGTGCTGTATCCATAAATAAACTCATTGGTGAAGCGTGACGTCGGCGACCACCGATAGTTGACGGCGAGGTTTTTAGGAGTTCGATAAGTATCGACCAGTCCCGGAAAACCCGGGAATCGCGGCAACCCGCCATTTACACTATCGTTGATCGTGTTTTGCTCACCCTGCGCATAGCGCACGTATAACTGACTATTATCCGTTATGTTTACGTCAAAACGCATCACAAGGTCCCACTGTTTTTCCGTTTGCGGTGCATTGAAAACAAAGCCAGCTGTATTGAGCCCGTCTCCACTCGCAAAATCATTCGGAAGAGGATAGGAGCGGAATACCGATGTCACATTCGGATCGAAAGATGTCGGCGAACTTGTGTTGGCATTGTAAGTCGCAATACATAGCGTAGTAACCGTTGCACTACAATTTGGAAAACGCGGGCTCCCGTCCGGGTTTACTGACGCCGTTGATGTCCCGGCCGGAGCATTTCGCTGACCCACAACGTAACGAAAAATACCATCACGCGCCGACTGGGTATACACCGTTCCGCCCGAACGTCTTGTTTCAATCGCGCTCAGGCGCTGTAAATTGACAAAAAAGAACGCTTTATCACGCAAAGGCTTGAAAAACTCAGTGCCTTCTCCAAACCCCGGATTTACTATCGGGCCGCCAAAGCTGCCACCGTATATGTGTTGAACAAACTGTGCCCGGCCGATCCCTTGAAGGTTATTTTCAAATTCATTGGCGTTGAAATCCGGCGTCTGATAGTACTCAAATAAATTTCCGTGATAGTGATTCGTACCCGAGCGGGTCACAAGAGTGACTTGAGCACCACTGCTTCGTCCCAGCTCGGCGGTTGAGTTGCTGGTCACAAGCTGAAATTCCTGAATCGAGTCCGGGTTTGGCCGGAGGGGAGTAAAGTTCGAGCCGCCCGCAGTCGATTCATTAATATCAATGCCGTCAAGCGTAAAGTTAAAAGCCCGGTCACGCGAGCCATTGACGTGGACGCCGCCGCCAGTATTGGCGCCAGAAACCACGCCCGGCTGGAAGTTCAATAGGTCAAGTGGGTTGCGTCCTCGCAGACCGATGATAGGCAGGCTTTCAAGGGTTCGCTGCTCAATACTTGTACCAACATTTCCCGAGGTTGACGTCTGAACCTGTGCGGCCCCTCCCTCGACGGTTACAACTTCTTCAATTCCGCCGACAGACAAAGCGGCGTTGACAGTGGTTGGCTGATTCACCAGCGCCTGATTGCCTTTCGCCAAAAATCTTTTGAATCCGGTCTTTTCGACCAGCACCGAATAGGTACCGGGAAGGAGTAGATCAAAAACGTATCCTCCCGAGTCCGACGACTGTGTGGTCAGCTTTGCCCCGGTCGATTCGTTTTCCAGAGTGACGGACGCACCGGCGACCACCGCTCCAGAGGTATCGGTAACCGTGCCGGTAATGCGCGATGTCGTTCCTTGGGAAAAGACCGAATCAAAGGATACAAACAAAAGTACAACCAGAGCCAACGCAACGGCGATAGGTGAATTACCCATTTCTACTCCTCCAAAGGCTAAATTGTAATAACTATCCCTGATGAAAACGGAATTATTGAGAAAAAATAATGATGTAAGATACCACAACTTTACAAAAGTGTTAATGGACTGAAAGGTAATTCGGTCAGATAACCGAAATTTTTATTTTTGGTGTTCGATGATCGTGCCGCCTGCACCTACGGCCCAGCCGTATTTTTTGACCATGTAGAGGCCGTAAAGGTCCTGAGACGTTGTGCTTTGCTGCTTTATCCATGTACGGCCGCGGTCGGATGAGCGAAGGATCGCTCCTTTGTGTCCGACGATCCATCCGTTTTTGTCGTCGGCAAAATCGACGCGTTTGAAGGTTTCGGGAAACTGGGTATTGATCTTTTCCCAGTTGCGGCCGCCGTCTTCGGTCCGCAGAATGGTTCCGCCGCCGCCGACCGCAAAGCCGAAATCATCGTCGCGGAAATCTACATTGAAGAGTGCGCGGACAACCCCCGACTTCTGCGTTTCCCACGAGATTCCACCGTTTGTCGTATGCAGGACCAGTCCCTTGTCGCCCACGATCCACCCGTGCGAACTACCGTTGAAATCGAGATGAAATAGCTCCGTTCTAGAAGGAACGATGATTCGCCGCCAAGTCTCGCCGCCGTCGTCCGTCCTCATAACGAGCGAGTCGAGCACGGCGTCGCCTTTCCGGTTTAGGACCGAGCCAATGGCAAGCCCCAGCTTTTTGTCCGCGAACCGAATGCTTAAAAACTCCGGTATGCCGTCCTTAAAGTTGGCTGCTCTGAAAATTACGGTTTCACGCCATGAGCTTCCGCCGTCGCTCGTAATAAAAAGTTTTCGGCCCGCGACGAGATATCCGTTATTGTCGTTTCGAAAATAGATCTCGTTGATATTCTCGGTCGTATTCAGAGGGTATTTTTGCCACGTTTTTCCGCCGTCGCCGGTCGAAGCAAGATATCCGTTGTCACCGGCGACGAAGCCTTTCGTAGCCGAGGTGAAATAGATAGTGACGAGATCGCCTTCTATCTCGGTCGAATGGAGCTTCCATCCCTGGCCGAAAGCGGGAATACACGAGACTAAAATAATTGCGGCAAACCCAACTACGATCCTAAACTGAAGCAACGCGCGACCCTCCTGAAAATAAAAAAAGTGATTGTGCCGAATAGAATAACTTTTCCTTCGACACAATTCACCTTTCAGGACGTAAAGCCCGCGTTTTTTTGCAGCTCGTCTTATTGCGAGACGCGGTAAACCTTTCCCTTCCAAACCAGAACCACTTGCTCACCCACGGATAGATACCTGGCAAGGTCGGTTTCCTTCATCGCAAGATCGAAATAAGCATCGGTCCCGAATGTCAGCCGAACTTCAGGAATCCTGGCGGTTTCGTCGAACTCGGAATCGATCCATACTCCGTTTGAAAGATAGAATGTTTTTATCCCGATCTTCTTTACCAACCCGGCCTGCTGTGCCCGGTCGTCTTTGTCTACAAGAATTATTTTGTTCTTCTGCTCATTGGCCTTTTTGCTCATCGCAACACCGCTTGCTCCGTCTACCGAGAAGGTTCCGGGTGCGGCCTTGGCCGGCGGAGCATTCGAATCACGCCGACGCAATAGATTATCGGCAAATTCGCGTTCGCTGCCATCCGTCGCAAGATAAGAAGTGTACGGCGTAACTATGCCGTAGCGCGTTCCTAATTCGACGATCTCATCACGTAGCTCCTTATTTTCGCCATTGCTCCTGATCTGCTCGACCAGCCAGCCCACGCGTCGTGTCGCCCACAGCCGCGGCAGAAAATCGTTGGTCTCCGCACGCAAAGGAAAATCAAGGTTGCCGAAATTAAAAGTGCGTGTTTCGCGCCCGGTCTTGCCCTGCAGCCGAAGAGTTAAATTGTCCACATCACCGCCGTTGGTGTACCGGCCGATGATCGTCAGCTGTGTTCCCTTAAATATATCGCCGAACTGCCGCGGATACATCAGGTCCGTTTGCAGTCCGCCGAGGTCGAGTTCCAGGTCGGTTAGCACCGGCGAATTCACTTTTGTAAAAAAATTCGAAACCTTTACTTCCAAATTCTCTTTCGGCTCGATATAGTCCGCCACGCCCGAGTTTTCCGCCGCGAGCTTGTCCAGAAGCCTCGTGTTTACGTCATAACCTACACCGAATGTAAAAAGACGGAGTCCGTTTACTTTAACGTCCGCGGCGTTCTTGATGATCTTTTCGACATTCGTCTCTCCAACCGTGGGCAGCCCGTCCGTCATAAAGACCATAAGCTTCGGACGGTCGGAAGAATCGAATTGACGCATTCCGGCACGCACGGCATCGTTGATATTGGTGCCGCCGGTCGGCTTCAACCGCTGGACAAATTCCTCGCCGCGTTTTAATCCCGACGCGTTCGCCGCAATCAACTTGGTCTCCATCAAATGCTCTTCGCCCGCAAAATTGATTACGTTAAAACGGTCCCCTTCACGAAGTCCCTTAATACCAAACAGCAGGGCAGATCTTGCTTTTTCCATCTTGCCTTCATCCGCCATCGAACCGCTCGTATCCAAAACGAAAACGATGTCTTTGTTGACCAATTCGCGTTCGGATACATCATCTTTCGGAGAGAGCATCAGCATAAAGTAACCGTCCTTGCCGGGCTCGCGGTAAGTAACCAACGACATTCCAAAATCTTCGTTGGACAGGCCGTAAAAAAGCTGGAAATCGTTATCGTTATCTTTCGTCTCAAAGGAAACGGACGCGGCGCGTTCGGAGGTGTTCTTGACCTCGATGCTGTGCGACGGAGAGTAGATATTCCGCAACGCCTGTTTTCCCTCGATGGTGACCTTGCCCGAAACCGTGCCGAATTTCTGCGGAACGGACGGGCGAGCAATTTCGGAGTTCTGCGGACCTCGGCCCCACAAATTGCGTCCCGTGCCGAGCGGATATCTGTATCCGACCGTGCCCGACTCGGCCTTTAATACCTGCGTGTAAGTCAGCTCAAGCTTCTTGTCCGAATTTGGCGGAATTGGAAATATCGACGCCTGAAAAAGATCTTTACCCGCATATTCCAGCAAGCCCGGATCGCGCTGCCGTCGCACGATTTCGTCGTAGATTCTACGCGCCTCTTCACGCGAACGAACTTCGCCGACCAGTTTCTTACCGTTCTCCCAGATCGCGAATTCGACGATCGACGCCGTTTCGGGAATCGGGAAAAAATATGTGCCCTCAAGCGTGTACGGCGTGTCGTTGCGAAAAACCTGCTCGACATGGGTTGTCGCAACCTGGCCGCTTATTTTGGTGTCGAGTTGAATTGATTTAACCGGCAACGCATTGGGAAGAGGTATAGGCCGTGGAACAGGCCGCGGCCGACACGGGCGAATGTCGCAGATTATCGGCACGATAACGCCCTGTGCTTTAATCGGTACAGCGTTTAAAAACGCTCCAATCGCAGCAAAAGCCGCGAATGCAATGACAACCTTGAGTTTCATGTTTATCTCCCCAAATTGTGTTATTGGCGCTCGGTGTCGCCTATATGACAATCTTGGAACGGTTTACGTTGCTTCGCCTTGCAAGGATTTTGAATAAATGATCGGAGTTTATCGCGGCCGGAGGAAAATCCGCATCCTGTCCACCGAAAAGTCGAGATAAAAAAGACCGGCCGCCAAGGCGACCGGTCCGGCAACGTGAAGAAATTATTTTCTTAGAGCGGCTTTTCGTCCGTGAGGGCGTCATCGACCTCTTTATCAAGTTTTACGCGAAGCTTTTCGACCATCTGTTCCGACCGCTGAAGATTTTGGTCGAGAACGGTTTTGGTCTTCTGGATTTCCGTCAGAATATTTTGAAGGCCGTTCCGCTCGACCTCAAGCTGTTTTTTCTTCATTGCCCGAAGGTCTTCCGGGCGGAGCGTTCCGGCAAATGCGACTTCACGGTCGATCGCCTCGGGACGCAAATTTACCTCGATCATGTCCAGCTTCGACCTGATCGCGGTTTCTTTTTCCATCAGTTCAAAAAGCTGTTTGCGAAGAGATTCGGAACGCTGCTCGGCACGATTCAGAATATCGAGATTGAGCAAAAGCCGTTTCTGCTTCTCGTCCGGATCGCTCTTCTTCAGAGACTCCATGGCCGAGATCCGATTCCTGATATCGTCGAGCGCTTTTGACGTCTCGGTCGGATCGAACGCGGGCGATTCGGGTCGTCTTTGCTCAGGCGTGACAGTTTGGAGCGAATCGTCGGGAAAGTCCGCTGCACGGCTAACAATCTGCGCATCACCGGTCGATGAAGTAGTCATCACCGGCAAAGTAGAAACGGTCTTAGTAGGCTTTCGCTTGCGTCGTGTTCCCTGTCCGCTGGCATCGGGAACTGTGAGAATTAAGCAAAACGACGCCGCCGCGAACGCGGTCAGCCATCTCAAACTTCGGACCTGATTATTGCTTTTCATGATCAAACTACCTTTTAGTCGGCTCTTTGTCGGCAATAAAATCGCCGCGGAAAAGCTCGATCGCATTCTTTGCAAGCCCGACGAATGGGATCGCGTCCATGCCGGAGTTCGCCAGCCCGCCGACAATACCTTTATTCTTGATGTCGCTTCCAACGAGAAAAAGCACCACGGCGGTTCCGCCAAACGGCAGCATCTTGGCCGCGCGTTTTGCCACCTGCCAGCCGCCGGCGTGCAGGACCTTACGTTTCAAACTCTTCTTTTCCATCGCCATCCCCTGTAAAAGTCTATACTTGCTTCACTAGGATGACAACAAGATACTTTTCTTTGCACGCTTCATTTTCGGCAAAGTTCCTCTAATTCTCGATGTTGTTTAGGGATTAGGAAATGCTACTAAACAATAGGGGCATTGCTTGAAGCATGAGTTTGAGATCGAAGTGGCGTGTTTTAGCGATTTTTCGCTCGGCAGCATCGAAAGCTGACGGCGGCCGGTTAAACGCGGATTCCAAGAAACTCCCGACCTGCCGCATTTCGCTAAGGCGTTCCAGTAGACGTGATATTTAAGTTACTGATATTCCCGTTAACCGGTTCGACCCTCTGAGCGAACGTATACCGTTTAGAGACCACGTTTACCGTGTAGTTCTGATTTCCCGCAAGTTGCGTGAAAGAATAGTAGCCCAACGGATTGCTAAAAACTTCACGGGTGATGCCCTGACTATTAGTAAACCTAACCCTTGCCATTCCGATCCCGCGGCCATTGGCGGACCGAACCTGACCTGAGACGTTGTAAAACGCCGGAGCGGCCTGTGAAGAGTAGTTGTAAATGACTACCGAAAACGCTTGATCGGTTGCGTCGCCGTTGTTGAGGATGCCGTCACCATTCAGTGCCGTCGCGGTAACCTCCACCTGCAACCCTCTGCCGACCGGAGTTCCCGCCGGCAAAAATACGTTCTCGACGTTGTTCCGGTTATCGGCGGTCCCGCCTGGAACGGAAAATCCGTTGGAGAAAACATTGCCTTTATAAACTACGCCGTCCACGGTGACCTTAAGATCGAGGTTATTTACCAGCGCGGGGTCGGCTAATCCCGGCGGGTCGGTCCAAACTAACGTTACACGCACAGGCTTGTTCGCGTCCGCCACGCTTCCATTGATAAAAAAGCCTTGCCCGGGCGCCGAAAGACCGACCAGATCGTCATTGTGATGCTTCATCCCGACACCGGTATTAAGCATGTTTTTCAGATTCGGACGGCCCCATCCCTCGCTGCCGTTAGGTATCGACGCGGATGAATTTGCTCCGTTCATGTCGATCGCCGAATTTATGATGGCGGCTTTGATCAATGCCGGACTAGGTCTGACGAATTGGGACACGTACCACCAATTTGCAAATAACGCTGCCATTCCCGTAACGTGTGCGGCCGAGTGTGAGGTACCAGAACTCCAGCGGTGAGCCGTACCGATATTTCCCCTGAGAGAATCTGTACCTGAGCGGCCGCCGGTGATCGCCGTACCGGGAGCAACCACGTCGGGCTTGATACGTCCATCCGCCGTCGGCCCGCGGCTCGAATCCGACGACAGGTCATCGATGTTGTTGGCGTCCGTTCCGCCTAAATCCGTCCGTAAACTTTCCGAGTTTCCGACCGAGATCAGGTTCTTGGCCACCTTAGGTCTGGTAAGGCCGTTCGCGCCGTCATTACCGGCGGAAAAAATAAGGGATATAGGGTCGATCCCTATGTCCAGCGACGCATCTTGTACGTAACCGTCGAACCGGCCTTCGACCGTGCTTGTGTAAACGTTTCCGTTTGTACCATTGCCCCAGGAATTATTGCTGATCAAGGCCCCGGCCCCGTTCGGGCCCGGCGTCACGACGCTATCGTTATAAACCTGCTCGTCCGTGCCGGTATATCCCAACCGGTTGCGTGGAATACTGAGGATGTTGGCCCGCGGTGCAACGCCAATTCCGTAATTATAAAATAAAGAATCGAGAGGTCCATACGGAGTCGCACCCGCGATTATGGTAGCGTTCAGGTGTCCGTGACCGAGGGCGCCGGCCGTCGTCCCGCGAAGCGGGCCATTTACCGCATTCAGCGTCGAGATATAAAA
>JABFSB010000468.1 GCA_013140875.1 Acidobacteriota bacterium | reverse complement strand
GGAGCCAATACGGACCTCGTCGAGATGATCAGACGAGGAAAAGAAGTGGCCAGCGCCGCCGGCGGCGATCTGTTCAGGAATAACTTAGGTGCGCTTGCTCCGGTTCTTGCGGCGGATGCCGACAATTCAATTCTCAGAAGCGAGCGTTTTGCAAACAAGACAGGTATTCGCATCAGCCTTGCCGACAGCCAGGCCAAGCTTCCGGGTTGTGCTTCGGGAGTAGGAGCGGCGCCCGTTGCCGTGCAATGCGGCATCAGGCTTGATGGTAACGTGACCGGAACCGTGATCGCCGGAAACAGTGATCCGCTTGCGGGCGATCCCATCATTCCCAATAGGGCCCGAGGATATCAGCCAAAATCCATGAGATCCGTTGTCGGCGGGGCTTTTAACTATACTGCAACGCGTGTCAACGGCGAGCGACTCTACAACCCGGGCAGGCAGGTCTGGATCAAGGTCGAAACGGTACAAACCAACCCTGTGACGCAGGCGATTATAACCGCGGACATCACGGAAGATATATTGAGTCTCGGCGTTAGCGAAGAGATCCCGGCCGCGATCACGGTAACAAGTCCCGCAAATTACAACGCCGCCTTTACTCACGAGAATAACGGAACGGCGACGGCCCCGAGCGCGAATATTACGGCGACGACGGTTCAGACCGCAACGACATTCCCCGATAGCCGTTCGATCATCAAGATACAGACTTTTACGATTTCCGGACCGGCTATTCCAGTAGGACCTACCCCCTACCTGCTTTCTTACACGCCCGCCACGGGACCGACGCTGAACGTTGTCAGGCGTTATCTTACCGCCACCGGGATTGTAGGAGGATGCACCGGGACGTGCACTCCCGACAAACCCTTTGTTCCAAATGCAAACAATGAACATTTGGCGCACCTTAAACAAGTTACATTGACGGGGGCTGCTGTCAGCCCGGCGCTCTCTGCAATCGTGCCTTTTCCGATCGAGATGTTCGACACTCGCGAAGGGACTTTCTACGATAACATCGCCAATACCCCGGCCGCGCCGAATGTTTCGAGAAACGGCGTGATGAGCATGATAAACATCGACATTGCGAATCTCCGTCGCTTTTTAAGAGGCGATTTCGACCAACTGTTCCCGAACTCGTCGGTAGTTGGAAATGCACTTTACACGCCTTTTGCCGCGACGGCCGCAGCTGGCGGAGTTGGCTTGAGGTCCGGCAACATTCCGGATAACGGCGGATGGGTCGTCTACCTCTCCGACCGTCGGGGCGACAGCGACTTTGACGGCAAATATGCGATGGAGGATATTTACGCGACCACAGCATCGGGCGGCAATGACGGAACTATGCAGCCGGGTGAAGACCTTGATCCGATCGGCGACCCGGGACGTGGTACTCTTCAGGCGAAATACCTGAATAACGCCATGACCGCCTGTGTTGCTCCCGCAGTTTTCCCGGATTGCGAAGCATCCAAGTTTGCCGACACATTTACGGCGGACCGGGCCGCGGTCGGCGACCATCCGTATTTCCGGCGTGGAATCCGTTTGATAAATGGAACGACCGTGCCCGGCAGGTATGATTCCGCGACGCCTGCGAACACTCGCGGTTTTACAGTGGCATCCGAGAACGGCATCTACGTGCAGGGAAATTATAATTCGACCGGAGCGTCGGCACCTCCGGCATCGGGAAATACTCCGTACGACCAGTATTTTCCACTTAATACGCCAACCCACATTCCGGCCTCGATCGTTGCCGACGGTGTGACGATCCTGTCTAACGGCTGGAATGACGCTCAAAGTTTTTCGTCGCCGTATAATCAGGCAAATAGAGTTGCAACGTCGACGACGATCCGTTTTGCCATGATCTCCGGTGATACTATTTCTACAAAAGGAGACAACACCGTGGTGAGCCAGGGAAGCTCGGTGAACGGCTGGAAAGAGAACGGCGGCGTTCATAACTTCAAACGCTTTTTAGAAGTATGGAGCGGCGTCAGGCTGGATTACAGCGGTTCGCTGATCAATCTGTTCAACTCTCACAACAATAACGGTTCGTTCAAATGCTGTAATACGGTCTATAATCCGCCGGTCCGTAACTGGGTTTTCGACAGCACGTTCCTAGATCCGGGACGCCTTCCGCCGGGAACTCCGTTCTTCCAGTACATTCAGACGACCGGTTTTCAGCGTACCAACAACTAAATAATCAGATCGTCCGAGCATCTCCGCCGGCGATAATTAGCCTGCCTGACCAAGTTTCATCGGTCAGGCGGGCCTTTTTCGTTTATGTCTTTTTCGAACTTTCACCTTATAATGTCGTACACCGATACGGCGGACTTTTGGTTCGTCGGACAGGTTTTATATTGATGAAAGAGCTTTCGCTCGACAATTGCCGGCTCGATAAGCGTTACGACATTTTTGCCCAGCTCGGCCGCGGCAGTTATGCCGAGATCTTTGTCGCGCGCGATACGCTGGCGGCGGAGCAGTCACCGCACCGGATGGTTGCGATCAAGGCATTGAACGTTTTTCTGCAGGACGATCTTGATCCCGAGCTTGAACGGACCCTCGTCGAAAATTTCCAGAACGAAGCGGTTGCCCTGGATCGCGTTCGCCACCCGAACATTATCAGCCGGCTCGGTCACGGAACGGCACGCGATACGCGGGGAACTCTGTTTCACTACCTTGTGCTTGAATTTCTTGAAGGCGGCGACCTGCAGAAATCATGCCGCGAAAAACCGCCGGCGTTGAAGGCCGCCTTAAAGTATATCGAGCAAACCTGCGCCGGCCTTCGGCACGCTCACCGCCACGGCGTGATCCATCGCGACATCAAGCCGCAGAACCTTTTGCTTACAAAGGATCGGGAGACCGTGAAGATCGCCGATTTTGGCGTCGCAAGATTGAACACATCCGATGCACCGATCACCCGCGTCGGAACGAACATATATGCCGCCCCGGAACACAGCCCGCTGGGAGTAGACGGAAATGTCATGGTGGTACCTGTTCTCACGCCCGCCGCCGACATATATTCGCTCGCAAAGTCGGTCTATGCTTTGCTCACTCGCGAAGCTCCGAGATTCTATGCAAATCAGCAGATCACCGATCTTCCGCTTTCGGTAAGAAACGAAGATTGGGCGGCCGAGCTAAAACGTGTGCTGGCCAAAGCCACGAGCCGCGAACCCGAAGAAAGGCATCAATCGGTGGACGAATTTTGGCAGGACATGGAAGGCATTCGCCGTTATGCCGACGAGTTCGAAACCGCGACGAACGTGCGTCCAAAATTCCATCAGGTGCCGCAGCCGCACGTTGCCCGCGGGTACTCGCCTATCGCTCCTCAGCAGGCGAGATTCGATACTTCCCGCGAGCTAAAGATGCGGCATCAATTCGGCTCGGCCGTGGCCGCACCCGCGATCGATATAGATAAGGCAGCTACGCCGAAACATCCGGTGATAATACCGACCGAACGAGTCGAGGACCATTGGCCGGCACCAAATAAAACCTCTCAATTTCAGATCGAAATACCTAATGCAGTAGGTTATCACGATGATGCTAAACCGAAGCGAAAAGGGAAATTTCTGCGACGGTTCTTGACGGGTATACTGCTTCTCGTGCTTTTTAGCGGTGCTCTTTACCTGACGCATTCGTTCTTAAAGAATTCCGGACTCCTGCCGGATATTGCGGGCGTATTCGGGCAGAAAACCGGACGTGCGAACACGGACATCAATCTTCGCCCGTCACCCAATTTGAACAATGAACCGATCGGACTTGTCACGCGGAACTCACGTGTGCGAATTGTCAAAGCAGAGAATAACTGGTATCAAGTTGATGTGCTTGAGCAGGGCCGGGAACGCGACGACGCCCCGCCCGCGACCCGTGGTTGGCTCAACAGCAAATATGTGGTGCTCGATCAATAAAAGATGAGTTTAAGCGTACTGGACAAGGTTAGAAAATGGATCGATGGCGAGTCGGCCGAGGCCGTGCTTGAAGAAGCGGCACGCGATGCGCAGGTAAAGCCGCGCAGCAAGGCCGAGGAATTTATCGTCAAGATCGCCCGCGCCGTCGAGGCCGTAATGCAGGCCGAACTCGTGCCGCTGCCGCAAGGGACGACGATCATCCCGAGCGAGTACACGATTTTCCTGAGCGACGGCGACGACAAGGAATGGCAGGGCGTGAAACGACGCGGGCTCGAACAGGGCTTGTATCACAT
>JABFSB010000084.1 GCA_013140875.1 Acidobacteriota bacterium | reverse complement strand
GTAGTAAACATCGACAACGGCTTCGGCGCCGGCTTTGCGGCAAGTTTGATCAACAGGAAGCCTTGATAGCCTAGCGTAAGTAAGGGCTAACGCGGCAAAAACGATCAATCGGTTCACGAAATACTCTAAAACATCAAGCAAAAGATGCTAACCTATTCGCGGCCCAAAAGCGGGTTTGAAATTCATGTTAAACACGTTCGCGACAATTCTAGTTGTAGTCATGCTTCTTGCACCTTCGATCTACGCGCAGCAGAAAAACGTCGCCATAGGCTGGGACCTAACTTACAAATCCGTGCTTGAGCGGAACAATGTCGCAAAAACGGAATGGATCTGGCCGTGGCTCGCCCAGTACAAAACTCCAGCTGAGAAATGGCTCGCGGGTTGGAAAGGCGAGCCGATCGTGTCGTCGATGTTGATCGAACATCCAGCCTTTCACGCTGCTGAGCATACGACAATGTGGCTGATCCGTACGGAAGATGAAGCCTTTTATTGGGAATCGGTCGCAGGCAGCAAAAACATTGGCTACGAGGAGCCGATCGCGCCCACTGTCTATGACGCTTTCTACAAGGAAGCGTCGGCCTGGCAGCAATTTCGGCCAAAACGGGCCAGTGCGTTAAAGACCGGAGCCCTTACCGGTTACATGGGATTTCTAAGCGTTTACGGCCCGGACGGATCGCGGCAAATGCTGCTTACGATGGACGATTTCTCTGTTTGCCTCGACAAAAGTTGCACGCCGGGGAAATCAGTAAAACCGGGTCGCCTGATCGCTGCCCTCGTGCCGATCCTGATCCCCGAGTCTGAACGAAATTACAAACACAAGTCAGAACCGGAAATAGCGGCGATGACGCCCGAGCAGCGAATAGATGAAGAGATCAAAGAGCGGGACCACATGTCGCGTATCGGAGACCGCCAGTATGGTCTCATATTGAAATACCGTCGAAAGGACGGACTGAAAGGACACGCCCATCTAATCAAGTTGATCGAAAGTTACGATCCAAAACGCTTAAGGAACCATACTTACTCCGCAGCGGTGATGATCGCACTTGACATCGACGACCGGACGGTAAGACTGCGAGGCTCCCCAGAAGGGAGAAAGATCATTGAAGCAATCGAACGCTTGTCTTCTCGGATGAAGATGGCGGGAGAAAAATACATAACGCCTGACGAAATGGACCTGCCGAAACTGAACGGCCTCAACTTCGTCGACCACGCAATTGCCGATACCTTATGGATGAAATACAGGATACAGGTCTCGGACAGCGAACTGCTCGAATTTAGTAACTTTCTCGTAAGCCGCGATCCAACTTACCCGAGTTGGAGCGAACAGGATTTCATACGGGACTACTCTCGACCCGCCGGCCCGTCGCAGTTTCACGTCATGAGGGACCCGAAACGCTATCACGAAATGTACGTGACGTTCAAAAAGCTAGCCAACAATAAATAAGGCACAAATCGGACGCGGAAAGTACAGTCACCGTCGGTATACGCATATCGTTATGTTCAACCGAATCCTAATCCTCTCCGCCTCGGTCGGCAACGGCCACGTCACGGCAGCGGAGGCGTTGAAAAAAGCTTTCGAGATTAAAGGCCTGGCAACTGAAGTTCGTCATGAAGACGTGCTGAAATTTACCAATCCGCTGTTCCGGCGGCTTTACAGTAACGTTTACATAGATCTCGTGAACAGCATGCCCGAAGTGCTCGGCTGGGTTTACGACAGCCTCGACGAGCCGTGGAAGAACGAGAAGCGGCGCCTGTTTTTCGACAAACTAAACACGCGGCCGTTTGTAAAAATGCTCCGCGACTACGACCCCGACTGGATCGTCTGCACGCATTTTCTCCCGTCCGAGATAATCTCCGACCTCAAGGGCAAGGGTAAAATGTCGACGCCGCAAGCGATCGTCGTCACCGATTTCGACATGCACGCGATGTGGCTGTGCCGCAATTACGAGCACTACTTCGTCGCTCTAGAAGAAACCGCTGTGTATCTAAAATCGCTCGGCTGCCCTCAGGAAAAAATGACCGTCTCCGGCATCCCGATCGACCCGAAATTTGCCGAAAGTAAGCCGTCAAAAGAGATGCGAGCCAAATACGGCCTCAACCCCGACACACCAACGGTCATGCTCTCGCTCGGAGGCTTCGGCGTCGGCCGCATCGACACGCTGCTCGACGGACTGCGTGCGATCGAAACGCCGGTTCAGATCCTCGCGATGTGTGGAAAAAATGAAGAGTTAAGAAAAAAGCTGGAGAAAGACAAATCGAATCCAAGCGGAGCCCGCGTCGTCCCCATCGGCTACACCCGCGACATGGACGAATACATGTCCGCCTCCGACCTGATCGTCGGCAAACCCGGCGGCCTGACCACCTGCGAAGCCCTCGCCAAAGGCCTCGTCTTCGTCATCGCAAACCCCATCCCCGGTCAGGAAGAACGCAACGCCGACCACCTCTTAGAGCAAGGAGCCGCCATCCGCTCAAACAACCCAGCCACCCTCAGCTACAAGATCGAGCAGTTCATAAACGACCCGCAACGCCTAAGTACCATGCGTGCAAATGCCTTAAAATTCGCCCGCCCCGACGCCGCGTTCGATATCGCGGACAAGCTGGCTGGGATGAAAATTGAGTCCTTTAGCCAAAACGAGGTGCCGATCATTTGAAACTTTTGGATTCGTTCAGCGTGAGTGCAAGCGACCATGACGAAAAAGCTAGGCATATTCCTACTAATCATCTTGGCAATAGGGGCGGGCACTATTTACCTCGGACTTCATTGGCTCAAAGAAGCGGCTTACGAGTCGTGTGTTCTTTCAATCGAGGATGCTTTCGGGCAGGCTATTTCGCATGATTCCGACCTTTCACGCCAAATACCGGTAACCGACGTGTGGCGAACTCTCAGCGACACGGAAGAGCGAATCCTGTTCGAAAAGTTCATTGCTTTAGGTCGACGTTTTGATTGCACTCAATTCGACGAATATGCAAACGGCAAAGTCTTTCTGGGCGAGTATGGCAAGATGCAGGTGCGACAAAGAGGGGAATCGGTTCGCGTTCGTTTCGTTATCAAAGATGGTCGGACGCGGGTTTACAACCCAAATAAAGCCTAAACTCAGGAACTAGTTGGCCGACCGCGCCCGAGTAGCATAATTCGCGAACGCCTGCTCGCGCGTTTCGCCGTAGGCATAACAATCGCTTTCCTCGACGCTGACAAACTCCGGCCCGACGATGCAGTAGCCATCGCCGTCCGCGAATACCAAAGTCCCGCCCGGCCCACGCTCCGCCTGAACATCGGGATCATTCTTCAACTGTAAGAATTCCTCGGTTATAACTGCCGTCCAATTAGATCCGGCGCAAAGGATGCCGCCTCCGCACCCATTCGTGCACTTTCGTGCAATTTCTTGGTTCCCGCCTTACTTCAAATTCTTCTTAAAAAACGCCAGCGTCCGCTCCCAGGCTAATTTAGCGGCTTCGGCGTCGTAGCGAGGCGTCGTGTCGTTATGAAATCCGTGCTGCTTGCCTTCATAGGTGAACGATTCAAACTTCTTCTTATTCTCCTTCAAAGCAGCCTCATACGCCGCAATGCCGGCGTTGACGCCCTGATCGTTCCCGGCGTAATTAAACAGCAGCGGAGCCTCGATCTTCGGCACATCCGCGACACCGGCCTGCCGACCATAAAACGCAACCCCCGCGTTCAGGTCTTTGCCAAGCCGCACCGCCAACTGATTGACCATCCCGCCGCCAAAGCAGAACCCGACCGCGCCCAGCTTGCCTTTGCTGTCCGGCCGCTTCTTCAACCACATCGCCGCCGCGACAAAATCCTCGGTCATCTTCTTGCCGTCCACCGTGCGAAATAGGGCCACGCCCTTCTGCTCATCGCCCGGATAACCGCCCACCGAAGTCAGCCCGTCCGGCGCAAACGCCATATAACCCGCCTTCCCCAACCGCCGCGCCACGTCCTCGATATAAGGGTTCAGCCCGCGGTTCTCATGGATCACCAAAACGGCTGCAAACTTCTTCCCCTTCACCGGCCTCGACAAATAACCCTTGATCGACCCATTCCCCGTCGGCGATTCCACCGTCTCATAACCCAGCTTCAGGTCCTTATCATCCTTCGCCACCGTCTGCGCCCACGCAAAATTCGGCGTCAAACTAGCCAAAATCCCCGCCGCCGTCAACCCGCCCACAGCAAACTTCCCAAT
>JABFSB010000007.1 GCA_013140875.1 Acidobacteriota bacterium | reverse complement strand
GTTGTTTAGCGAGAAGTTTTAATGTTCAAGTCATTTACTTTATTGTGTATCTGCGTTTTTGCGGCGGGGGTTTCGGCTCAGGCACCGGCGGCGGGGTTCGATCTTTCCAACTACGGCGTGCGGATCGAGCCGGACAAGCGGGTGATGATCGTTTTGGCCGCGGTTGAATCGGCGCGGACTACGAACGCGGCGGGCGAAGAGGTTGCGGTCGTCACGACGCCACTTTCGGCCGAGGGCGTGAAGTTCCGCGATCTCTTAAAAAGCGACTTGGCCGCGATGCCGGCCGATCTTCGCCAGCGGATTTCGACCTTCATGGTCTCGCACAAAAAGCGCTATCCGAATCTTTCCGACGCGGAACTGGTCGCGCCGTTCATCTCGATGGCATATGCGCTGACGCCGGCGCCGGAATTGGCCGATCCGGTCGTGACCACCGATCTGCCCGGCAATTTGCTGGACGTGCTCGATTTTGCACCGCTGGTCCGCGATTTTTATCGCCGCTCCAGCATCGGCGGCAACATAAACGAATACGTAAAAACCTATAAAAAAACGGCTGACGGGCGTTTGAGGTCCTCGACCCGAGAAATGGCCAGCGATATCTTGGGCTATCTGAATACAAAACCGCAGTTGTTTGTTACCGAAAAGGTAAAAACCGAAACCGGTAAGTCCAAGAGCAAGAGAAGAACGCTGAGACAAGTCGAGCTCCGTGACCGCGAGCGGACTTTCACGATCGTGCCGGAAATGCTGGCGCCGTTGAACACCGTCAATTTCGTCAACATCAAGGACGATTATTTTGTCGTCGTCCCGGCTGAATTGACGGGCGACCGAGAGCTGAGCACGTCGGAGGTACGTCGCGGATTTTTACAGTTCGTGATCGATCCGATGGTTTATAGCATGGGCAAAGATATCGAAACGATCAAGCCGTTGGTCAAAAAGCTTTTGGAAGAACGTCGTAAAATAGATCAGACCGCTTCGCCGGATGTTTATCTTACTATCTCGCGTTCGATGGTCGCCGCGGTCGATGCAAAACAAGCAGAATTCGTAAGGGTCAGGGCAATGACCACACAGGCTCGTCAAAGGATCGACGCGGTTAAGACGGACGCCGAGAAACGTGCAATTGTGCAGGAACTGGACAAGGTAAAGACCTCGCTTTCGGACGAGACGGCGTTGAGGCTTTCCGAAGATTACGAAAAGGGCGCGATTCTTTCGTTCTATTTCGCCGAGCAGTTGAATGGTTTCGAAGGTTCGGGCTTTGATATCGCTTCGTCGATGAAGGACATGGTCCTCGTGTTCGACGGCACAAAGGAAACCGACCGGCTCGGCCAATTTGCCGAAGCCCGCAAACGCGCCACCGCGGCCCGAGACGACCGCAAGAAAAATCCAACGGCAACGAACGTCATCGTCGAAAATCCCGTTACGAATAAATTGGTCGAGATTCAAAAATTGATCGACGCGAAGAATTATGTTCAGGCGAGTGCGGAGTTGAAACAGCTTCGCGAAAAGAATCCGGCCGAGCCGCGCATCTATTACAACATCGGCCGCGTCGCCAGCCTCTCGGCCGAAGCCATCACTGAAGAAGAAAAACAGAAAGCGAAGCTGCTGGAAGCCAAGGTGGCTTTTGAAAACGTCCTTCGAACTGCAACGAACACGACCGACGCCGCCTTGCTTTCGCTGACCTATGTCGCACTGGCAAAGATATACGAGTTTTATAACGAACGGACCTACGCCATCGCCGTCTACGACAAGGCCATCCAACTCGGCCCCGTCAACGGCGGCGCCCACGCCGAAGCGTTGAATGCTAAAGCCCGCTTGATCAAAGAGCAGTAAGTCTTAGTGCAGAAGCCCGCACGTTAGTAAGGGCGTAATGCCGATGTTGTATATTACGCCCTTGCTCACGCGCGGGCCTCTGCATTTCGATTCTAATCTGCTAACGTCTAACCAATGTCAAAAGACAATTTCCGCAGCGGCTATGTCGGCCTGATCGGGCGTCCGAACGCGGGTAAATCCACATTGTTAAATAGACTGGTCGGTGAACGGATCGCAGCGGTCTCGAATAAGCCGCAAACGACACGGCACAAGATTCAGGGTATCGTGACCTCGGACGAAGGCCAGATCGTTTTTGTCGACACGCCGGGCGTTCACAAGCCGGGGTTTTTACTTAATCGGCGCATGATGGCCGCCGTTCACGATGCTATCCTCAGCGTCGACCTTCTCGTGCTGATGCGCGATGCGAGCGTTTCGACGGGCAACGGCGACCGCTTTGTGCTTGACCTGGTAAAACAATCCGAAAAACCCTGCGTGCTGGTGCTGAACAAAATCGACAAGGTCCGCGACAAAACCGCCCTGCTTCCGCTGATCGAATATTATTCGAACGAGTTTGAGTTCGCCGAGATCGTCCCGGTTTCTGCATTAAAAGGTGACGCGGTCGAAAATCTTCTCAACCAGATCACCAAACATCTGCCCGTGGGCGAACCCATCTTTGCCGAAGACGAGTTGACCGATCAGCCGATGCGAACGCTGGTCGCCGAGATGGTGCGCGAGCAAATATTGATCACTACCGGCGAAGAAATACCTTATGTCACGGCCGTCGTTACGGAAAAGTTTGACGATCAGACCGATCCAACGAGGGTCGAGATCTATTGCGCGATCTTCGTCGAGCGTTCATCTCAAAAGGGAATAATTATCGGAAAGGGCGGTGCAAAACTAAAAAAGATCGGCACCGAAGCTCGTGTTTCGATGGAGAATCTTCTGAGCAAGAAGGTGATGCTGCGGCTATTCGTAAAGGTCGTCGCGGATTGGCGCAATAGCGGTCGCGATCTGGATGAGTTAGGTGTTTACGAATGACGGTACCAAAACCGGATAAGTGGAACGCGGTGTCGGTTACGGTCGCTCCCGAATATCTCGAAGCGGCCGAGTTTGCGTTCAACGAACTGGATTCGCTCGGCAGCGAGATCGACCTGTTGTCCGAAAAGGACAGCGAACTCCGCACCGTCACCGCGTATTTTAATGTTTCACCGAGTGACGAAGATGTGCGTGCCGAATTGGAACGCGCGTGCCGAATGTACAGCCTCGCCGCAGATATTGATTTTGCCGTTCGTCAAACGGTGATCGAAGACCGGGATTGGCTGGCCGAGTGGAAAAAATATTGGAAGCCGGTCCAAATCGGACGCTTTGTCATCGCCGCACCATGGCACGAAGTTCCAGAGACCGATGTTGTTATTCGTATCGAACCGAACATGGCCTTCGGCACCGGCACGCACGCGACGACGCAGTTGTGTTTGGAAGCAATTGATAAAATCTACCGTCCAGGACAAACATTTTTTGATGTCGGAACGGGTACGGGGATTCTCGCGATCGCGGCGGCGAAACTATCTTCGGGGAACGAGAAAATTCTTGCCGTCGATACCGATCCGGACTCGATAGCGATCGCACGGGAAAACGCCGCGATGAACGGAGCCGGTGATCGGATCGAGTTCGGCGTTGGATCGATCGACGAGTCGACCGATAATTTCGATTTCGTCTGCGCGAATCTGACAGCAGACGTCATACTACCGATCCTTCCTCAGCTGATCGCAAAAACTAACCGCACGCTGGTGCTTTCGGGAATTCTTGCCGAACAAGAAAAAACTATATTGCTGCAAATCCCGTCAACATTCGCACCGATGGTTGCTCGTTCCGGCGAATGGATCTCGGTGCTCCTCGGGAAACGTGTTTAGCTAAACGTACCCGTTTACGTTTCTTCATCTTCTTCATCTCTTTCATCTCTTTCATCTTCCTCGTCTTCTTCCGTGGTTAGTCTCTCTTAATTGTTAACAAAAGGAACCTAACCAAAGAAGAAGACGACGAGGAAGAATAAAAATAAGAAAGCAATGAAAACAAAACGCGGGAATCATCCCGTTATGGTTTAACAGGCGGGCTGGCGGCCGGGATGTCGCCGTCATCGGGAATGGTCAGTGTGGGGATGCGTGGTTTTCTGATTCCGCTTGCGGGCCGCAGAACAGGCGGGCCACCGCCGCCGACGGCGAATCTGAATGGCGTCAGCGGCTGGGAGCGTTTCAAAATAGCACCGCCGCGGCCGCCGACCCAAACATCCGAACCGCCCCGAAAGGCCAGCGTCTGCAGCGCCTTTCCGGTCACGTTCGGCTGAATCTGCCACGTCTTGCCGCCGTCATTTGTTATCAGCAATGTCCCAAGATCGCCG
>JABFSB010000056.1 GCA_013140875.1 Acidobacteriota bacterium | reverse complement strand
AGAACGGCAGCCTGATCCGAAGCGTCAATCATGTTTTCGTCAATGGATCGCCGATGCTGGAAAAACGGCTCGAACCGGGAGATGCGATCGTCATTGGCGAAAGCCGTCTCGAATACGCCGCCGCCGAGCCATCCGCACCGACCGGTCCGCTGCCCGAAGTGCTGAAGCGGTCCGTTTCGGGCGAAGAATACGATCCAGCGACCGTCGCGGTGGTGACCGAGGGCGTCAATTATGACGACAAGCCGCTGGGCCATACGCAAGTGCAAATCTCGGCAAATGAGATCATCGGTCGGCAAACTCATCTTTCGATCGAATCGGCCGTAGCAACGCCGGAAGAGATAAAAGACCTCCGGCGAAAAGCAAAAATGCTTGAACTTCTCTATGAAATGAGCAAGTCGATTGGCACGGTTTTTGACTTGAAGGAGATCTTTGAAAAAGCGACCGATCTTATTTTTCGCGGCACGCCCGCCGACCGCGTGGTTGCCCTGATCGCCGACGAAACGGTAGATGGAAAGATACTGGATTACAGCCTTTTCCCGATCGCTGTCAGGACCCGTGACGAGACGACCGACAAGATAACGTCTAAGCTGACCATCAGCCGCACGATCACGCAGAAGGTGATGCGCGAAAAGGTGGCGGTCTTATCGCAGGACGCAAAAACCGACGATCAGTTTCTTGGCTCGGACTCGATCGTTTCGCAGGGCGTCAGATCGACGATCTGTGCGCCCTTGATAACCGAATCGAACGTTCACGGAGTTCTTTACGCTGACCGGCTCGATCCTTTCGCGACGTTTTCAGCCGACCATCTTGAGATGATCAGTGCCGTTGCCGCACAGACAGCGGTCACGGTCGAAACTGTAAAGGCGCACAAACGACTCGCCCGCGAGGAAGTTGCCCGGGCGAACTACAGCCGGTTCATGCCGGAATACGTCGTGAAGCAGTTGCTCGACAATCCGAATTCGTTTCGGCTCGGCGGTGTCAATCAACAGGTGACGGTGCTGTTTGCGGACATTCGCGGTTTCACGGCCCTCTCCGAAAAGGAAAAGCCGGAAAAGGTGGTCGGTTTGCTAAATCGCTATTTCTCGGTGATGACGGATATCATCTTCGAGCATGGCGGAACGCTTGATAAATATATCGGCGACGGACTGATGGCGATCTTCGGTGCCCCGACGGCCGGTGAAGAAGATGCCCTGAACGCGGTCAAGGCGGCGGTTACGATGCAGAAGCGGCTGGCGCAATTGAACACCGAGCTGAATGCGGAAGGCTACGTAAACGTCTCGATCGGCATCGGCCTCCACACCGGGGAAGCGACTATAGGCTATATCGGTTCGAACAAGCGGTCCGAATACACGGCGATAGGCGACACGGTTAATCTCGCTTCACGACTTGAATCGAACGCCGCCGGCGGCCAAATATTGATGAGCGAAGCTACGGCTGCGGCCAGTGGTAATCTCATCCCGGTCAATGTTCGCGACCCTTTGACGGTTAAAAACCGTACTCAGCCGGTCAATGTTCTTGAGGTCAGGTGGGGCTGAATATTCGACGTTGTTGACGCCGATAATAGTTGTTGTCAGGCACGATTTAAAAGGAATATACTTTTAGGGCAGAAATACATTATGTTAAGGATCTCGTCCCTTAAAAAGCTGGTCACCGATTCTATGGCGATCGATCTTGGCACCGCCAGCACGATCATCGCGGTCAAGGGTCGAGGTGTAGTTTTGGACGAGCCTTCATTGGTTGCGATCAATGAGATCACCGAAGAGATCGTTGCATTCGGTCAGGAAGCGGGTGATATGGCCGGCCGCGAAGGCCGCGATGTCGTCGTTCGAGCACCGCTGATCGGCGGAGTCGTCGGCGATTTCGAGCGGACCAAGAAGATGCTTGCGCACTTCGTCAAAAAGGCGCGTACGGGCGGTTCGAACCTGTCGCTCCAAGCCGTAATGAGCATGGTATCGGACGTGACCCAGGTTGAGCAGCGTGCACTTTTGAACGCCGCTGAAGAGTCGCACATCGGCAAAGTTTTCATGATGGAAGAAGGCCTGGCGGCTGCATTCGGAGCGGGTGTACTGTCAACCGATAAACGGGCTTCGGCAATAATCGATATCGGAGCGGCCACAACGAACATCGCCATTGTCGCCAAGGGCAATGTTATTACATCTACTTCGGAGCGATACGGCAGCAACGCCATAAATGAAGTGCTTGCGACTCATTTGCGACGGCATCGCGGCTTGCAGGTGGGCGAGGAAACCATCGAGTTCATAAAAACCACTTTTGCGTCAGCCTATCTTCCCGACGACATCACAAAAACGATAGAAGTTCGCGGGCGCGACGTGCAAACCGGCAGCCCGGCCGCGGTCGAGATAACGAATGGCGAGGTATATCCGATAGTCGAAGCTATCGTGCGGAAGATCGCCGAAATGGTACGCGATACGCTGACCGAACTTCGCCCCGAGGTAGCTGCCGACATTTATGACCGCGGCGTCATCCTGACCGGCGGCGGGGCCTTGCTCGACGGGATCGACAAATACCTTCGAAACTACATAAATCTGCCGGCCAGCGTGGCCGATGAACCCCGTTACGCAACCGTCAACGGCTTGCTGAAAATGTTCGACGATCCAAAACTGCTCGAACGCGTTTCCCGCAATGAGCTAAGCGTGCTTCAAAACGCCGAGATACCGTTCGAGGCTTAAGTATTTTGGGTCCTTCCCGTGCGCTCTATGCCTATTTGATCGCCGGTCTTTATAGTGCCGCTCTTCACGACCTTAGCATTTATTCCCCGTAAACTATGTCTGCGGCCAAACTCGGAATTTGCGAATTTCATCATTTCAAGGCCGAAACGCTCGACGAATTTTTTGCAGCCCAAGTGCGGGATCGCGGTGACTTCGATTACAGCAGAACCGATCGCGAGCCGCGTCCCGGGCGGCAGATTCTTCGGGCTGAGATCCAGGGTTGCGAATAACTGATCCCCCGCAAGCGAAATGCGTTCGCGGCCGCCGGCGATCAGCTCGGCAAAACGATAATTCATCACGTTCAACTGCATTTCGGGGTGCCCTAAACCATTCTCGGTCCGGGAACTTCCGCGCATTAGCCAATTGTCGCCTACCAAGCCGTTTTCGACGCAAAGCTCGCCGGTTTCGACCACTTCGCGCTTGTTCACTTTCGGGCGACGGACGATGAGTTCGAGAGTTCCGAAGTCCGTTGGAGAATCCAGCACCCAAGCAATCTTTGCCTGAATTTCGTCCGCAGTCAGATGTTTTTCGAAGAGCAAAGCGTTCATAGAAAAATTTACGGGACGATTGGCCGCCTATTGGCTCAGATATCAAGCACGGCAACAACCGGAGCGTGGTCGCTGGGCTTTTCGAGAGCACGCGGCTCTTTGTCGATCCAGCAATCGGTGCAGGATTCGGCAATCGGTGGCGAAGCCCAAATGAAATCGATGCGAAGGCCGCGGTCTTTTTCGAAATCGTGGTGAAAATTGCTCCACCAGGAAAACTCTTTTATATCGTCGTTGAGCTGCCGAAACAGGTCCGCAAAACCCCAGCGTTTTACACTTAGCAGAGTATCGCGCTCCGGCTTTGAGAAATGGAGTTTATCTTTCCACAATGACGGTTTCCAAACATCCATCTCGTGCGGTGCAACGTTAAGATCGCCGCACAGTATTACGTCGTCCTCAGTGTCAAAATTCTTATCGAAGTGATCTCTCAAACGAGCTAGCCAATCGAGCTTAAACTTGAACTTGTCGCTCGCCATTTTGGTGCCGTGCGGGGCGTAAACATTAACGATCCTGACGCCTTCGACCGTTCCTGCGATCAACCGCCGGGGAGCATCGTCTGCGTCGCCGGGAAAATTCTTCTGGAGGTCGTTGATAGGATGTTTCGAGAGTATAGCTACGCCGTTATAGGATTTTTCGCCGTGAAATTCTATATGAGGAAATCCCGCTGCTTTGAGCTTTTGGTGCGGAAACTTAGCATCGACGCATTTTAGTTCCTGCAAGCATAAAACATCGGGATCGTTCCTTGCGCTCCAGTCGATCACGTGCTGCAGCCGAGAGGTTATCCCATTGATGTTCCAGGTCGCGATCTTCACAATTCTAAACTAACAAAGTCTTTCATTGAGACCGCGATCTCCGGGAAAGACTTAATCAACTGCTTGTCGGCGGTCACTAAGGGCACCCTTAAGGACTGAGCAGTCGCAACGTATTCACAATCGTAAGAAGTGCAATTTGAAGTGCCGACAAGCTCCAGTATCAGTCGTTCATCGACCGGAGCATCATCTTTCAAAAAAAGAGAGGCTGCTTCAAAAAGAGAAAATGCTGAGGCGGCCGTTAGGGTTTCCCTTCGAATATATCCCGACAGGACGTTTAATAACTCCGATCTCCAAAGCCGCGGTGCGCACCAATAAGGATCTTTCTCCGCCACCGCGACCGCAAGTGACGTTTGTTCACTCCTAAGCACAAAATACGTAACCACGTTGGCGTCGACAACGATCATTTGGAACTTTTTCCCTTCTTCTTTCGACGTGGGGTCTTTTTTGGTTTATCCGCGCCATGTATCCATGCCGATCGCCGGATTAAGTCAGCCCTCGACTCTGCAAGCATCTCGTCAGTGAGCCAAAGTTCCTTTGGAAGGTTTTCGCGTAGCTTATTGATCCTTTCCAATTGTAAATCCTTGTTTGGCCTTACGATTTGTAGAGAGTTTTCTATTCCAATAATCGCCTCACCGTTAATACTCCGGCGATTGTGCTTTGCTTTCCTCGACAGGGCCGCGTAAACCTCGTCCGGCAAGTTTTTTATCGTTAAAGTGGCCATGGTTCCATTATGGATGCAAAACGCATCCATAATAAAAGTATAGGAGGTTTCAGTGGGGGCGTCAATTCAAACAATTCGCATATAATTATTGCGCCGGGGCGAAAGAACAATCAAAGCCTGAACTCCGCCACGACCGGTGCGTGGTCGCTGGGTTTTTCGAGCTCTCGCGGCGTTTTATCGATATGGCAATCGGTACACTTGGCAGCGAGCGAAGGTGAAGTCCATATATAGTCGATACGAAGGCCGCGGTTGCGTTGCCAGGCGCCTTCGCGATAGTTCCACCACGAAAATTCCTGTTGGTCGCCGTTCATCTTCCGGAACAGATCGACAAATCCCCATTGTTTGACGTTATACATGGCTGCCCGTTCGGTTTTTGTAAAGTGCAGCTTGCCTTCCCATGCGGGCACGCTCCAAACGTCCATATCTTCCATCGCGACGTTGAAATCACCGCAAAGCAGTACGTCTTTGCTCGTGTCGCAATTGTCGTCGAAAAAACGGCGCAGTCGCTGGAGCCAATCGAGCTTAAAGGTAAATTTGTCGGTCCAGAGGTCGGTGCCGTTAGGAATGTAGGTGTTGACGATCCGAACGCCTTTGATTGTAGCCGCGATCATCCGCTTTGGAGATTCGTCTTCGTCGTCGGGGAAGTTCTTTTGCACATCTTCGATCGGAAATTTTGAGATGATCGCTACGCCGTTGTACGATTTTTGACCCATAAAAACGGCGTCGTAACCAAAGTCCTTCAGGGCCTGGACGGGAAAATTCTCGTCGACAGTCTTCGTCTCCTGAAAACAAATGACGTCGATGTCCTTGTCTTCAAGCCAGGCGGCAAGATGCGGTATGCGGATATTGAGCGAATTGACGTTCCATGTTGCGATCTTCATTGAATAATTTTTAGCACAGGCAAACGTCCGCAGTCATCGGCGGAACGCACACTATATAAGGGATTTGAAAAATAGCTGACAGCCGTTAGCTGATCGCTGTCAGCTATTTTTCAGACACTTTGGCTCGACTGTTACGCTCCCAAAAAACTCCATCCGACAAACCTTGAATCGATTTGTCCGCATCCGCCGTCTCCAACCGTTTCGCGGCCAGCAGACAGTAGTTTTGGTCGGATTCTATAGCGACAAAATTCCTGCCGAGCTTTTTCGCGACGACCGCCGTTGTACCGCTGCCGGCAAAAGGGTCGAGAATTAAATCGCCCGGATTCGTGCTCGCCAGGATGATTTTCGCAAGCAGCTTTTCCGGCTTTTGTGTTGGGTGGTCGGTGTTTTCGGGCATTGACCAGAACGGCACCGTTATGTCGGTCCAAATGTTTGACGGGTGCGTGTCGCGAAATTTTCCGGCCTCGTCCCAATCTTTCGGCTTTCCGTTTTCGCGATACGGTGCAATCACGCGGCGGCGTTGCTTTACCGCATCGAGATTGAAGGTAAAGTCGTCGGAAACGGTAAAGAACCAAATATCTTCCGCGGCGTTTTTCCAGTTGGCCTTAGCCCCGCGACCCTTTTCGCGTTCCCAGGTGATGCGATTGCGGAGCTTAAAGTATTTCGACCCGACGCGTTGAATCGCCGAGCCCGAACGCCAGTCTCCGCAGATGTAAACGCTTGCAGTATTTTTCATAAGCGGAGCACAAAGCTTAACCCATGAATCAAGCCAGTTTTGATACTGTTCGAGCGAGGTTTGTTTGAACTTGCTTCCGCCGAAATCTTTGTTCATATTGTACGGCGGATCGGCGAAGAGCAGGTCGAAACGGGCGGTCGGGAGCTCGGCAAAGGCGGCAAGAGCGTCACCGCAGATTATTTTGTTCAGCGAGTTCGCCGAAGGGCCGTTGGTTATCCGGGACGAGCACTCGATTGCGTCCGTCTTCGAAACACTGATTGTGCGATTGCGCGGAGCTCTGGTTTTTGCGGCCATAAAGCCTTATTTCGATTTTTTAGGCGGCAGGAAATTCTGTCCGTTGACGATCGATCTGCCTGTTTTGCTTTCGAGTTCGCGTCGGGCCTGTTTTGCGATGCGTCCGCCTTTCTTAGAGGCGGTTTTGTTTTCTTCAAGCCCGGTCGCGTCTACTGATTCGGCAATTTGACGTGTTGAAAGCTCGGCCAAGGCCGTGAAGATCAATTCGGCCTCGCTCATGTGATCTCGCAAATTCTGCCTTTTTAATCCCTTGAGCTTCTTGTGTTCCTGGACGGTCAAATCCGCCCATTCCGTGTGGATAATATTGGTCAGGATCGCGAACTCTTCGCCTTCCTTTATCTCATGATCTTTCCAATAATCGGTGAGCTTGTTTCGGGTTTCCTGTCCCATCATCCGCTGCTGAATCCATTTTTCGCCGCGGCCGTGTTTTTGCCAATTCTCGCGGGCACGATTTACCGAACGCTCCGGGTCGGCCATCTCCTGCATTCGCTCATAACCAACCTTTGCAAGCCAAAGCTTTATCGGCTCGGCCTTCGGACTTGGGACCGATTGAATAAGGCGCAAAAGTGTTTCCGGGTCGGCTGCATCGGTAAGCCTCATTTTTCCGTCATTCGCAAGCATTTTCAACTGGTGACATTTTGTCACCGTTTCACTTCCTTCATTCTTCAGACGCTCTTTCAGTTTATTCCAGTACTTTCGAGCAACTTGGAAATCAGGCTGCTGCGTCAGGACCTGAATAATATCAACAACCGAAAAATACCAGGTTTCGGTCGTCTCGTCGTAAACACGTCGTATCTTGTGACCTTCGAAGATTGTAAGGTTTTGTTCCATGCTTGGTACTAAAGAGTATCGGTAAAAACGATATAGTAAGATGATGTCTCCGGTCAACGACCGCCCACGATTCAAAGTAAGTGCACTGCGGCTACTGAGTGTGACGAAAGCCCGGCATCCGCGTTCGATGCTTCCTTGACCGCCAAAATGGCGCGTGCTAATCTCTAATGTTTTGAGCATCGGACGGGTTTTCGTCCGTATCTTCCAAGGTAATTTATAATATTCTATGTTCCTGCTGGCCTTTGCCGAACAATCGATTCAGCTCTTTCCGGACGGTACTATTTTCGTCCATATTGCACTGATCCTGATCATGATCTGGGTGCTGAACCGTACCTTTTTCCGCCCTATCAACAAAGTGATCGAGACGCGGGAGAAGCAAAAAGGCGGTGCCGGCGGCGAGGCCGAGACGATCCTGGGTAATGTTGCCGAAAAGGAAAGCCGTTATAACAATGCAATGCTTGAAGCGCGGAGCGACGGTTACGACCTGATCGAAAAACAGCGGGGAGAAGCAGTTGCGGCACGCCAGGCGAGGGTTGCGCGGGCAAAAGATGAGACCGCAAAATCTCTTGCCGAACAAAAGGCCCAGCTTGAGGCCCAGACACTGGCGGCAAGAACCGCGATCGCCTCCGAAGCCGAGCAGATGGCCGATAGGATAGCCGCGAATATCTTGAAAGTTTAAGTTTTTTGAGTTCCGCTTTTTGTGCGGTTTATATATGTTTGCTTTTTTCTACAACACGGTGATACTGCTTTCCGCCGCCGCTGAACATGGGGCGAAACCCGGAACGTGGGCAAAATTCACCGAGTTTTATGATACTTACCTGAACTATCCTGGATTCGAATTGTGGAAGTTCGTAAATCTCGCGATCTTCGTCGGACTGATGGTCTATCTGGTCAAAAAGCCCTTGAGCGAAGCATTCAAAACAAAGCGCGACGCGATTCGGGCCGAGCTGATCAAAGCCGAAGAAGAGAAACAGAGTGCCTTAAAACAATTGACTTCGGCCGAGGCTAAGCTTGCCGGACTTGAGAACGAAAAAGCTGCTGTTTTGAAAAAGGCCCGCGAAGAGGCGGAAGCCGAAAAACGGCGGCTGGCCGAGCAGGCCGATCTGGACGTCAAAAAACTGCAGGAGCAAACCGGCGGCGAGCTATCGCGGCTGCAAAAACAAACGCTGTCACAGCTTCGGAGATTTTCCGCCGAAGAAAGCGTTCGCCTTGCGGAAGAAAAGCTCCGTGCCCGGATAGATACGGCCAAGGACGCTCAGCTTGTTAAAAGCGGTATTGCCTCGATCGGAGGGTTGAACTGACATGAGTGTTGAAACCATCGCACGCCGCTATGGCGCCGCACTCGCGGATGTCGTAGCAAAATCAGGCGAGGCCCAAACGGTCAAGTCGGAGCTTAAATCCTGGGAAGTCCTCATCAACGCAAACCGGGAACTTCGGTCGCTGTTCGCTAATCCGGCGATCGCACACCTGGATAAAGAAAGCATCCTCGAAAAACTTATCGCCAGGGCCCAACCCGGAAAGACAACGGCAAACTTTTTGAAAGTTTTGCTTCGCAACGGCCGGCTCGGCGAATTGGCCGAGATCAATACGCGTTTCGATGCCGAGCTTGAGGCCCGCAGCGGCAACGTCGTGGCTAAAGTAACATCCGCTCGCGATCTGACCGACAGTGAAAAGGCCGAACTGAGCGCCAACATGACCAAGCTGACCGGCAAGCATATCATCCCGGCCTACACGGTAGACAAAGGAATTATCGGCGGCGTCGTCACCCAGATCGGTTCGACCGTCTATGACGGCTCGGTAAAGACACAGTTAGAGAATCTGAGAGAAGAACTTGTGAATGGTTAATGGTACGAAGTGAATGGTGAACGAAGGCCATTCATAACTCACCGTTCACCACTCACCATTAGGAAAACATGGAAGCAATAAAAGCTAACGAAATTAACGAAATCATTCGTGCCCAGATCGAGAACTTCGACGCGAGCATGACTGTCGATGAGGTCGGCACCGTGATAAAGGTCGGCGATGGTATCGCGGAAATTCACGGACTTGAAAAGGTCATGGCCGGCGAGCTGCTCGAGTTCCCATTTGCCGTTCGCGGTCTGGCGCTCAACCTTGAAGAAGACAAGGTCGGCGCCGTGCTGTTCGGCGATTTTCAGAAGATCAAAGAGGGCGATGAAGTAAAACGCACCAAGCGCATTATGAGCGTGCCGGTCGGCGATGCTCTCATCGGCCGCGTAGTCGATGCACTCGGCAATCCGATCGACGGTAAGGGCGAGATCGTCACCGATACCTTTAATCCGGTCGAGCGTATCGCTCCCGGCATCATCGACCGTCAGCCTGTTAAAGAGCCGCTTCAGACCGGTTTGAAAGCCATCGACGCGATGGTTCCGATCGGCCGCGGCCAGCGCGAGCTGATCATCGGCGACCGCCAGACCGGTAAAACGGCCGTCGCGATCGACACGATCATCAACCAGAAAGGCAAGGACGTGATTTGCGTTTACGTAGCCATCGGCCAGAAAGCCTCGACCGTCGCGCAGGTTCGTCAGAAGCTTGAAGAGTTCGGAGCGATGGATTACACCATCATCGTCAACGCTTCGGCTTCGGACCCGGCGGCCATGCAGTTTCTGGCTCCGTATTCGGGCTGTGCGATGGGCGAATACTTCCGTGACAACGGCCGCCACGCTTTGACGATCTATGACGATCTTTCAAAGCAGGCCGCTGCTTACCGCGAAATTTCACTGCTGCTCCGCCGTCCTCCGGGCCGCGAAGCTTATCCCGGCGACGTTTTTTACTTACACTCACGCTTGCTCGAACGCGCGGCGAAGATGTCGGATGCACGCGGCGGCGGAAGCTTAACCTCGCTGCCGATCATCGAAACGCAGGCGGGCGATATCTCGGCCTATATTCCGACCAACGTGATCTCAATCACGGACGGGCAGATCTTCCTTGAATCAGACCTGTTCAACTCGGGTGTGCGCCCGGCCATTAACGTGGGCAACTCGGTTTCGCGCGTGGGCGGTTCGGCACAGATCAAGGCGATGAAGCAGGTCGCCGGAACGCTGCGTATCGACCTTGCACAGTTCCGCGAGCTGGCGGCGTTCGCTCAGTTCGGCTCTGATCTCGATAAATCGACGCAGGACCAGCTCGAACGTGGTAAGCGTCTGACGGAGATTCTCAAGCAGGGTCAATATCAGCCGATGGAGGTCGAAAAACAGGTGCTGATCATCTGGACGGTGACCAACGGCCTGGCCGACGACATCGCCGTCGAGGACCTGAAACGATTCGAAGAAGACCTGACCGGCTTCATGGAAAAATCGCACCCCGGCGTTTTGAACACGATGCGCGAGAAGAAATCGATCGACGACGACTTGAAAGCGTCGATGAAGGAAGCCGTCGAAGATTTCAAAGCAACGCGTTGGAATAAGGGTGAAGCTGGAGCGGCGACGGCGTAACGATGCCGGAACGCGGACGCCTCGTCCGCCAGACTCGCGGACGAAGGCGTCCGCGTTCCTTAAGATAGTATGGCTAGTTTGTTAGACATGCGCCGGCGCATTAAGTCGGTGAAAAACACGCAGCAGATCACCAAGGCTATGAAAATGGTTGCGGCTGCTAAGTTGAAACGGGCACAGGACCGAGTTACGGCTTCGCGTCCGTTTGCGGGCAAGATGAGCGAGGTACTCGGCGGTTTGAGCTCGAAGGTGGCGGACGAATTTTCGCATCCGTTGCTCGACGAACGCGGCGACGAAAAATATCTGATTGTTCTGATCAGTGCCGACAAAGGCCTGGCCGGAGCATTCAACGCAAATGTCATCAAGGCAACGCAGGCTTTTCTCAAAGAGAACTCGGCTAAAACGTCCGCGATGATCCCGGTCGGCCGCAAGGGGCGTGATTTTTTCAAACGCCGCAATGTTAAGTTTACCGACGAGTATATCGGCCTGACCGGAAGCGGGCAGGTCGTCCACGCCGACGCCGTCGAGATCGCAAACAAGCTGATCAAAACGTTCACCGAAGACGAAACCATCGATAAAGTCTTTATTGTCTTTACCGAATTCAAGACTGTGCTGTCACAAAAACCCGTGATCGAACAACTTCTCCCGATTCCGCGAACCTCGAGCGAGGGCGAAGTGGCGGGATCACAGGCCGAGTATATTTACGAACAGCCCGCACCCGAGATCTTCGGAAAGCTTTTGCCGAAACAGGTTGAGACGCAGATATACAAGGGAATGCTTGAATCGGTTGCGTCCGAGCAAGGTTCGCGGATGACCGCTATGGATTCGGCGTCGAAAAACGCCGGCGAGTTGATAGATACGCTCACGCTGAACATGAACCGCATCCGCCAGGCCGCGATCACAAAGGAAATTATCGAGGTAGTATCGGGCGCGGCCGCGGCATAACAACTTTCTTCAGTTCACCCTGCATTGGCAGGCCGAGTATTTGAAATCACACCAGATTTCAATTATGCTTTGCCTGCCTTTTCTTGATTGAGTCTAGATACGGAGGAACACGAATATGTTGGGTATGCTCGGCGGCATTCTTGTTTTGGTCGGATGGATTTGGGCTATTGTGATCGCTTTCAAAACAAGCGGGGCTCTTTGGGGAATCCTGAACATCATCCCGATCCAGCCGTTGATCGGGATTGTTTCGGCGGCGATGAAAAAGACGGCATGGCTTCCGGTCGGCCTGATGATCCTCGGGGTTGTTCTGTCGTGGCTGGGCGGTGGATTTGCCAGGTAAAACTTTGGCTTTCGGATTTCCTATAACCGGATGGCGCGCTCGCGTTTACGCTTACGCGCCGCTTTTTTTGTGGGTAGGGGTTATCCTGCTTCTTGGAAGCGGTCCCGGGTCGATGACGCAAACGTCGCGAATCATCGGGCCTTTGTTAGAGTTCTTTTTCCCTTCCGCTTCGCCGGAAACGCGTCTTTTTATTCACGCATTTGTTCGAAAATCCGCACATTTTGTCGAATATGCCTTACTCGCGGTCCTCGCCGTTCGGGCATTTACTAGCTCGAACACGGGAATCAGACATTATAGATTTATACTCGCTCTGATCCTGGTCGCTGTAGTTGCTTCGACCGACGAGATCAATCAAAGCTTTCAGGAAGCGCGCACCAGTTCGCCATGGGACGTTCTGCTCGATATCACCGGCGGCCTTGTTGCGCTCATTTCTTATCGGATAATCCGCCGCAAAACATAAGTCGGCTGAAGCGCGCTGCGTTCCCGGTCGACCGCATGTAATTACTTTGGGCGTACGGCGAGTACATTCGCATCAATGCGATAGTTTTCCGCTATAAACAAGGGTAAATCGGTCGTGATCAGGTCCGGTTTCCGACTATGAGCGAGCCGCCCGGATAATATCCGCAAAAACTCCGGCGGCCGTCACATCGGCTCCGGCCCCGGCGCCCTTTACGACCAGCGGCTGATCGGCGTAGCGATTTGTATAGAAAAGGACTGCGTTGTCCTTGCCGGAAAGATTTGCAAAATTGTGATCGGGGCCGATAGATTGCAAACCGACCGACGCCTTTCCGCCAACCATCGAGGCAATGTATTTGAGTTTCAAACCTTTCGCAACGGCTTCGTCGAGCACCTTTTTGAAATGAGCTTCCTGCCTATCCATCTCGGCGTAAAAATCTTCGACCGAGCCTTCGAAACACGACGCGGGCAGAAATGGAACATTCTCGATATCTTCCATTTCCAAACGATGTCCTGCCTCGCGAGCGAGGATAAGGATCTTTCGTGCTACGTCCGTTCCGCTGAGGTCTAGTCTGGGATCCGGTTCGGTATAGCCTTCGTCCTGCGCCTGACGGACGACCTCGGCAAATTTTCGCGAGCCGTCATAATTATTAAATACAAAGTTAAGAGTGCCGCTCAGGACGGCCTCGATCCGGTTTATGCGATCGCCGCTTCGCATGAGGTCGTTGAGAGTGTTGATCACCGGCAGCCCGGCGCCGACGGTGGTCTC
>JABFSB010000250.1 GCA_013140875.1 Acidobacteriota bacterium | reverse complement strand
CGCAAAACCCGACTGGGCCGTGAGAATTCCTGTGATCACGTAATCGCTCAGAAGGGCCCGCAGCACCTTGTTGTCGCTGTATTTGAACGTTCCCGTCTCGTAAACCGGGCTGAAGATAAAGCGATGTCGCACGTCCAGATCGCTTCGACCGTATTCGCCGGCCAGACTGAACTGGTTCTGGGCGATCTTGGCATCGTCGCCGCCACCTGGGACCACGGATGTCTGGTCCGGCTTGTTGTCTTTGGCCTTGGAAAGCGTGTAACTCATGTTGAACTGCCAGCGGTTGGCAAGGCGACGGTTCAATTCGAATGTCAGGCTGTTATAAAACGACCTGGCCGTGCTTTCAAAAAGGCTTATGCGGTCGAAATCGCGGATCGGCCGAAAGCGCGCGTTCGAGGTTGTCACGGCATCTCCAAAACGTTCACGCTCGCTTTGAAAACGCTGGAAGGTCAGGCCGCCGACCGTTACATCAACCGGGGCAAAGAGGTTCACGTTGCGGGTCCGGGTCAGGTCCTCACCGCGAAACATCGTGTACTGGACCGAGAAGGTCATGTTCCTTAAAAGCTCGCGTTCGAATTGGACTCGGGCCTGCCGCGTGTAAGGTTGTTTGTAATCCTGAGAAAAAAGATACAGGTTTACGGCGGCCCGTGCCGCACCGACCGGCGGAGCAGTGAAAACGTTCGGGTAGGTTGGGCAAACATTTACCGCCGAACAGCTTATGCTCAACGCGACAACCTGAATGCCGTTCTGCGAATGTGCGGTTCCGGTCACGATCGCCGGTGTGCGGCCATAATAGATGCCTGCTCCGCCCCGGATCACGGTCTTTTCATCAAACGCGTAGCTCATGCCGATTCGCGGCCCGAAGTTGTTCTTGTCCGATGGCCGAAAGCCGGTGTCGTACCCGAAATTAGCCAGCGTACTGGTAGTTCGGACAAGGAAAGAATTTGGATCCTGAACGGTTATCGCATTCGTGTTCGAAATCGGCGGCTTCGCTATCTTTTGGTAATCGTAACGAAGGCCGAGATTCATCGTGAGCTTTGGCGTCACTCTCCAATCATCCTGGACGAAAAAGCCGTACTCGTCGTTATCAGGATGCGTCTCACCGCCGGTCGTGCCTGTTCCGGCGAAGCTCTGGCGGTAGGTCGTCGGGAACGAGTTCGGGACGCCGGTCAGGTAATTGTTCAGCTGCGCATAGCTGCCGAATGTGTACGAGCCGCCGAACAGACCGGGGAAGAAATTGAAAATGCGGTCGAAAAGCAGATCGGCCCCGTATTTGATCGTATGGTCGCCGGCGATCAGCGTTTGGTTGTCTATTACTTGTATACGCTTGATCGTCGTTTCACGCGGGCTGAAATTGTTTCGGCCGATATTGAAGGTACCGTCGGGTGTAGAAACGCTGAGTTCGGGTGAATCGGTGTTATTCAGGCCGGGCTCCTTATCACGCGAATACTGCATTCGGAACTCGTTGAACCATTTCGGCGACAGCGTCGCAGTCCAGTTTCCGGTGATCGACGTAGTGGTCACGTTGCTATTGCCGGTATGCTCCGCCGCACTGAGCGTGCCCGAGTTTTCGAGGTTCGTTCCGGTGAAGTTCTGCTGGTTTAAGCGCACCCAGAGCTGGTTTCGGTCGTTGATATTGAAATCGGCTTTAACGAGATAGGTGTCCTGCTGGCGGCTGATGTCATAGGAGGCGACTTTCGGCCCGAGCAGGGCTTGGACGGCGGCTGGAGCCGTCGTGATCGAATTGAGGATCACCGGATTCGGAAGGTCCGAACGCTGGCCTTCATAGGCCCCAAAGAAAAAAGCCCGATCTTTGACGATCGGCCCGCCAAGCGTTCCGCCGAACTGGTTGATCTGCCCGAAAGGCTTTGGACGTGCCGGCGTGAATGCCGGATTTTTGGCGTTCAGCGACTCGTCACGGAAATATTCGAACGCGCTGCCGCGGAATTTGTTGGTGCCCGACTTGGTCACCACGTTGATAACGGCACCGGCGGCCCGGCCGAATTCGGCGGAAAAACCGTTCTGATTGACCTGAAATTCCTTTACCGTGTCGATCGAGAACTGCGCCGGAGCACGGCCCGAACCGAGACGTCCGGAAGATTGGCCGAAGAACGTGTTGTCGCTGCTCGCACCATCGATTTGTATGCTGTTCAGTGTTCCTTTCTGTCCGCCGACGGCCAGGTCACCGGCCCGAGTCGGATCCCGAACGATTCCGGGGGTGAGGGTCGCGAAATCGAGAAAGTTTCGACCGTTGGTCGGCAGGTTCGTAACGCGACGTTCGTCGACCGTTGACGAGATGGAAGTCCGTGTCGTTTCGATCGCTTGCCCGTCCGCTGTCACATCCACCGAAACGGATGTTCCGCCTGCCGACACCGTGATGTCGAGAGAGTTCTTCGCACCGACAGTTACCTTTACGTTGTCGTACACGGATGCGGCAAAACCCGAGCCCGCGGAGGTTTCAACCTTGTAATTACCTGGCGGCAGTAAGACAAAGATGTAGGTACCTTCGGAATTGGTCACCGCCGTCTTGCCGAAACCCGTATCCTGATTCGTAACGGATACGGAAATGTTCGGGACCGCCGCCCCGTTTTGATCGACAACACGGCCTTCGATATTGCCGGTCGTGGACTGAGATTGGGCAAAGGAAATGGAAGTAAGAGTAAAGAACGCGAGAAAAAATATGACGAGCCTGCGCATAAAGAAACGTCCTCACAAGTGATTATTAAATTCGGTCTGTGGATTCGAAATACTATTACAGCTTCAAGGCCCAGGCAAGATTCGATGTTAGATACTTGTTAAATCTTTGTTACGCTTCGCCTTCGACCCAGGCTTCGCCTTCGGCGTAGACCTCTTTCTTCCAGATGGGAACGGTTTTTTTGAGTTCTTTGATGATCCATTCACACGCCGCAAACGCAGCCTTACGGTGAGGTGCCGCAACCGAGATGACGACGCTTGTCTCGCCTATCTCAAGCCGTCCGAGGCGGTGGACAATCCCGACATTCGCAATCCCGAAATCGCTTTTGGCCCGGTCGATCAGCTTTTGCATTTCCTTGATCGCCATCGGCTCGTAAGCCTCGTAAACGAGAAAATCGGTCTCCCGCACCTCGCCCGTCGTTTTGTCTTTGGTGTACTTCCTCGCATACCCGTCCAGCGTTACCGTAGCCCCGCATTCCGGCAGAACCACCCGCCGGGCAACGGACGTTAGGTCGATGGGATCGTTTGTGAGTTCGGCAAAGTCTGTCGTCGGCATATTTTTCAACAGGATGAACAGGACGAACAGGATTGATGAGGCTTTACACAGGAATATCCTATCCATTCCATAAATCCCGTTTGAATTGTTCTGCAGCTAGACTGGACGGTCGACCTCAGACCGGAGTGCGTCGGGAAGGCCATCCCAAAGTTCCGGGTGAGATTCAACAAGCCGTGCAATATCCGCGAGGTCTTTGATCCGTTTGCTTTGCCGGCGGGTAGAATCGGTCCAGGCCCGAACCTTTCCGGCCAGAGTGTCCTCGAGTGTCGCGACCCGCAGCAAGATGCCATGAACGTCGGCGGCAATGCCTCTCGCGGCGAAATCTCGGTAGAATTCCTCGGTGGTAAGTTGAATACTTACCTTGGACACGCCCTTGAAGTTGATCGGCCAATCGAAATGTTCGGCGACAAATCCGGCATCCGTCAACGCCTTTTCGGCACGCTCGATGGAATCGGCCGCGACTACAAAGTCAACGTCCTGCGTTACCATCTGCTCTGCCGCCCAATGATTGACGGCAACTCCGCCGATCGCACACCAGACAATATCGGCTTTCTCTAAAGCGTTCACGAACCGCATCACATCGTCCGTGCCGCCGAGGGTTTGCCAATCGTAAAATTGCTTTTCTGTCATAGACTTACGACGAGTATACCCGCGAGATCAGCCGCCGCTAACCGCCGTGAAAACCGCGACCTCATCTCCGTCGCCTAGAATCGTGTCGGTATCGGCGTATTCTTCGTTAACGGCAATCAGCAGCTTTTGGCTTGCAAGGGCTGGATGCTCTTTTTTGGCAGTCTCAATCGCCGCTGCGGCAGTCGTCCCGCTCGCTACATTCAGGATCAACTGCCGAGACTTGACGGAATCGGCGACGGCGCCGAAAAATAAAATCTGAATTTCCATAAACTAGAACTGCTATACGCCCTCTATTTAAACGGCAGTAATGACACAGCCGAATTTTCTAC